>JBEKEO010000067.1:0-13799 GCA_050013795.1 Bacteroidales bacterium | reverse complement strand
AACCCTAATTTCCTTATACTCGATGAGCCTACCAACGACCTCGACCTGCTTACGCTTAACGTGCTTGAAGAATACCTCCGTAACTTTAACGGCTGTGTGCTGGTGGTTTCGCACGACAGGCTGTTCATGGACAAGGTAGCCGAACATCTTTTTGTTTTTGAAGACGACAGCGTTGTGCGCGATTTCCCCGGAAACTATACCCTTTACCTTGATTATAAAGAGCAACAGGAAGAACTGAAAAAGAGAACGGCTGTAAAACCCGCTGCTGTTACTAAAAAAAAGACGCTGAAAGAAACTGTTTATAAATTCACTTACAAGGAGCAAAAGGAATTTGAAGCGCTTGAAGTGGAGATACAGGAACTGGAACAAGAAAAGACCGATATAGAGGAAGCCTTTGCCTCGGGCGAACTGGAAAGCCAGAAGATAATTGACCTCTCTAAACGCCACGAAGAGATCATTCCCTTACTGGAACAAAAAACCGAAAGATGGTTTGAGTTGAGCTTAAAGAAGGAAATATAATGAGGGATTGAAACTTTTCCTCGGGCACAATTCTTAATCAAAACATTACTTATCAGGAATAAGTGCATTTTTCATTATTTTTACAGAATCGATTCCAAAGTATTTTACTTCGCATTGATTAACCCAATTAGTTGCATCTTTTGTAATATCAACAAAATGAATGGTTTTGGGAATAGAAGATAATGGTTTCACTTCTATACATCCCTTAATCATTGCATTTAGTTTAGCTAAATAGCATTCTCTGTCATTTAATTCCTGGTTATATGTTGGTGCACTTATGAACAGGTCGTAATAAGCGCGGAAAATATTCCCTTCTGATATAATTTCTTTCCCCGGCTCTTTTGAGAATTCAGATATAGTCAGTATAAAAGCGGCAACAGCAAGTATTTTAATAAGATAGGATGGAATATCAATCAATGTAATTCTGTTCTTTCTCATTAAATAAGCATGTAATACGGCTATATTGAAAAAGAAAGCGAATATAAATGCAAAAGCCACTATGTTGTGAACCCTGAGCGCAGGGTTCAAACCTGTTGCATAAACAGCAGGAATGTATAAACCAATCAGGGATAAAATACTTAAAGGAATAGTAATAAAGGGATTTCCTTTCGTCAGTTCATTAAATATTCTGCTACCGTTTAGTAATGGAAGAAATGCAACAAATATCAAAGAAGAAATTAATAGTCCCGGATCTTTAATGAATGAACCTGCAATTTTAAGAAACGAAATTCCACTTTGCTGAATGGTGAATACAAAATCTGAATTACCTTGAAAAGAGACCATTCGTGAATAATTGCCGGGTGCAGTTATTTCAAATATAGTGGCGGCAATAGCTGTAATTATTGAAATGATAAGGCATTTGCGAAGTTTCCTTTTTTGAAAAATTTCTTTCATAACAATGATAAAAAGAATTTCATCCAGCAGAAGCATACTGATTTCATTGGTACCGACAATCATTACAACGAGAACAATCAAAAAAAGAAAAGAAGATGTTTTAATGCTTTCTGAATTCCATTGTTTAATGAGCAAAGCAAAAAAGAATAGAGTGAGGATAATTCCGGTAAAGTATTCAAGCGAACCATCCATCCAGTAAATAGATTCGGCAGTTGAAGGAATATTGTTGAAGTACAATAAAAGAAGAATAAGAGAAATCAGATGAATCTTTATTGATGAAAGCTCTTTACCAAATATACTCTTAAATAATCTGAAAAGGCCAATATAGAAAAGAACTATCAGCAGAATCGGAATTAATTTATACCCGAAAAACCAACCGTACACCAGTGGATTGAAGCATTCCAAAAGAGTGCTGAAGTAGCGTCCGCTCCATTCGAAATAAACCTGTCTGTAGTGCGCAAGAATTCCATGGTCACGTACTACTGCCGAAATAATATAGTCGTCAGCAGAAGGATGATCGAAAAAAGAAATGGCTATAAAAGGTATAACTAGCAAGGAAAGCAGAATTATCCAAAAATATTCTTTTCCAAGAAGTTTCTTCATCTTACTTTGTTTTGAATTAGGTAATTCTCCGCTTTATCAATGCTTTCAGGCTTCCCCAGATCAAGCCAGAAGTCTCTATCATGACGGAATGCAGTTATCTTATTTTTCGAGGATAAGCGGATATATAAATCTGTCAAAGAGAATTTACCTGTTTCGCTAATCTTATCGAATATGTGCGGGCTGATTACCTGTATACCGCTAAAGGCAAGCGCTGTCAATTGCTGAGAATTGTTGCTGTGATAAAGAATTTCGCCTGTTTTGGTGTTTTCCCATCCGCATAATTCATTGTTATCATTAAAGAGAAAATAGCGTGAAGTGTTCCTGTCTTTGACTGCAAGCGTTGCCAGAGAGCCAGACTGAAGATGCGTTTGATAAAGTTGGTTCAAATCAATGTTTGAAAGAACATCAACATTGTGAACAAGGAAAGGTTTATTGTCATCAAAGAACCAGGCAGCTTTCTTTAACCCTCCTCCAGTGTCAAGCAACTGCTCCGTTTCATCAGAAACTTCTATGCGAATACCAAAGTTGTTTTTCTTCCTTAGAAATTCTTTTATCTGTTCAGCATAATGATGAACGTTGATAATTAGCTCTGTCACTTCCAGGTTTTGCAGCTTTACTATAAGATGTTCAAGCAAGGTCACACCATTGACTTCCACAAGCGCTTTGGGTTTGTTATTTGTCAGAGGCTTTAGCCTTGTTCCCAGGCCTGCTGCAAGTATGAATGCTTTCATAAATTGGGGGATGTTTGCTTTTCAAGCTCCCTGTGGTGAAGCATTATATCAACATCAAACTTCTTCTTAAGATGATCGGCAAGGAGGTTTGCACAGAACACCGACCTGTGCTGGCCTCCTGTACATCCGAAACTGACCTGCAAGTGAACGAACTTTCTTTCCATGTATTTCTCAACAGTCCTGTCGATCAAGCCATATACATGGTTCATGAACTCATACATTGCCGGCTCTTTCTCAAGGAATTCTATCACTTCCTTATCCCTGCCCGATAGTTGCTTGTATTCTTCGTATTTGCCGGGGTTATGCAATGCCCTGCAATCGAAAACAAATCCGCCTCCGTTGCCTGAATTGTCAGCGGGAATGCCATTCTTATATGAAAAGCTATTGATTACAACCTTAAGCTTGGTATCCTTTTTGCCAAGCTGTCGCAGGCTTTCCGATTCAGAAAGTTTATGCAAAATAGTCATCAAAGTTGGCAACTTTACAGGGATTTCGCTGTTGGCAAGTATCCATTTCAGGTTGTCAAGGGCATAAGGTATGCTTTGGAGGAAATGTTCCTTCTTCTCGTAAAAGCCTCGGAAACCATAAGCACCAAGGGCTTGCATGATGCGGATAAGAACATATCCGTAGTAATAAGAAATGAATTCCTTTTTATTAACAGGAACATAATTTGTCAAGCAATCAATGTAATAATCGAGAAGGGAAAGGCGGATATCGTTCGGTATATCTGCTTTTGCATCGTATAAGAGAGAGGCAATGTCGTATTGAAGCGCGCCTTTTCGGCCTCCCTGGTAATCTATAAAATAAGGCTCTCCTTTCTTCAGCATAATGTTCCTCGATTGAAAATCGCGGTACAGGAAATAGCTGCAATCGGTTTGAAGAAGGTAATCAGTGAACGACTGGAAGTCGTCTTCCAACTTTTGCTCATCAAAACTTATCTTGGCAAGCTTCAGGAAATAATACTTAAAGTAGTTTAAATCCCACAGCATGGACTGCTTGTCGAACTGCGCACGGGGATAACATACATTGAAATCAAGTCCCTTTGCAGCAAGCACCTGAAACTTTGGCAGGGCGGTAATTACCTTTTTGTAATAATCAATAATATCTTCAGTAAACTCATGCCCATGTCGGTTTTCGCTAAGGAACGAGAACAAAGTGGTGTCGCCCAGGTCTTCCAAAAGGTAAATATGTTCGGCTTCATTGGCACTGTAAATGGCTGGGACAGGAAGCCCCTGCTTATAAAAATGCCTGCTGAACGATAGAAAGGCTGTGTTTTCCTTTTCATCGGGATTGTAAGCACCCATGGCAATTGTGTTGCCGGTTTTCATCCGGTAATATTGCCTGTAGGAGCCGGAAGAAGGAAGTGCGGTAATAGTATCTGCGGTTTTGCCCGTATGCTTTTCGAAAAGGACGTTTAGCTTTTGCTCAATCAAAGTATTCAAGTTGCTTTAAATTTGAGCAAATATACAAAGACCTGATGAAACTTAATTAATTTGAATTAATGCTGAATTTAAGATAAAAAGTCATATATTCTCAGTGTTAAAGCTTACATTTTTAGAATAACTCCTTGCGGAGACAATATAACTCCTTGCGGAGTTTGATTAAATCCCTGCGGAGTTATAGTGAATCCGTGCGGAACCAGATCAAGACCGTAAGGTCGCAAAGTGATAATTTAAAGTAATATCAGGAAAAACTCACTTTTTGTCACGAGAAGTTAACTTTTCGAGTTGAGAAGGGGGCTTTTTAACCTAAGAAGGTAACTTCCCAACCTGAGAAGGTAACTTCTTAACCTGAGAAGGTAACTTCCCAACTTGAGAAGGTGGCTTTTTAACCTGAGAAGGTAACTTCCTAACCTGAGAAGGTAGTTTCCCAACCTGAGAAGGTAACTTCCCAATCTGAGAAGGTAACTTCTTAACCTGGGAAGGTAACTTCTTAACCTGGGAAGGTAACTTCTTAACCTGGGAAGGTAACTTCTTAACCTGAGAAGATAACGTCACACCATGAGAATTTAACTTCACAGTTTGAGATATTGGTGTTTTACAAAAATAATATACTCTTTTATATCAATAAGTGAATATTTCCAGTCAGTTTCAGGTCGGGATTTTTTATTTACTTTGTGTGCTAAAATAATATAACATCAGGAAGTGAAAAACATAGTAAGAGGAACAATAATTCTTTCTTTTATACTCTTTTGCACAGGCAGGCTTTTTGCCGATTCGCCAATTACTTCAACAGATTTTTACAGCGCTTATTATGAATATGCAATAGTTGTAAAAGCGCATAACGATGGTGTTATCAACGATACCATCGCCAATTATTTGCTGAGCGATACAGTTACAATAGGTGTAAAAGCTGCTATAATAAATGCTCTTTCGTGGAATTTTGATGGCAAGCAAAATGCTACGCTGCTGATGCCTTATATTCAGAAGAAATATAAAATATCCGGTGAGCCTGATATGAAAGCACTTTCGGCGGATGATTTATTCTGCCTTGGCTATTTGACAATCATGGATAATTATTTTCAAACGGATAAGCCTTTGAAACTGCTTGCTCTTGCACGCGCAAAAAAGCCGAATAGTTATACAATAAATATTATCCTTGCTCTTGTTGAAGGTCAGCAAGCTATGGCTACCGACTTTTGCAGGGTATTTAGAATTTGTGAAGAAGTAGAACGGAATAAAAGCCTTTCACAGGATATGAAAGAGGATGCTGTTAAAATTATTTTTGATTATATTATTGATTACAAAGCATCCTGTAAGGATAACTAGCGCATTACTGCATTATAAATATGAAAAAGGAAATAGCCTGCATATTACTTGCAATTTTAGTTTCTTCCTGCACAAGGACAAGAACCAAGATTGAATACTGGGATAACGGAAACAAGAAATCGGAATTGAATTATAAGAATGATAAGATGGATGGCATTTGCACCTGGTGGTATGTGAGCGGCATCAAGCAGATGGAAAGCAATTACGAGAAAAACCTTTTGGATGGAAAAACTACCCGCTGGTATTTTAGCGGTAACCTTCAGCGCATTGAATATTATTCAAAGAATCTGCGAAACGGCCTGACGACGGAATATTATAATAAGGGAAAGAAGGAAGCTGAAATGAACTATGTGAATGATACGCTCGACGGCGTTTCGAAAGAGTGGCACGAGAACGGACAATTAAAAGTAGTTGGAACATATAGCAAAGGTTTGTACGACGGCAAATGGGAATACTGGGATAATAACGGGATAAAAGTTGGAGAAGGGAATTTTACGAAAGGGGAGGGCATTCAGAAAGGTTTATACCCTGACGGAAGCATAAGCAGGGAAATTCAATATAAGAATAACAAAAAGAACGGCACTGAGATATGGTACGACAAAAACGGGAATATCACCAGGAAGATTATATTTGAGAACGACCGTATAAAGCAGGAAGAGAAGATTTGACAAAAGAATTATCCGATATAAATTATACTTACCAAAAGGATGACTATCTTTGTAATTAAATTAAAAAACTATGCCAATTATAACTGAAGAAAATATACGCACGGAAACGCTTATTGCCATTGCAAAGGAAATGCTGGTGGCAGCGCGTACTGCTCCTAAAGCCTGTGGAATCGATAATCTCGAAATAGCTTTGGCAGATAGCCAGAGTATCGAAATGATTTCGCAGAAGATGAAAGAAATAAGCGCAGAACAGAAACTTCCTAATTTCGGGCGCGATGCGGATAATATTTTACTGTCAACAGTAATGATACTTATCGGGACAAAGATTAGCTCAATTGGATTAAAACTATGCGGTCATTGCGGGTTTAAGAACTGTGAAGATAAAGATAAACATCCCAACATACCATGTTCATTCAATACAGGTGATCTTGGCATAGCAATTGGTTCTGCGGTTGGTGTTGCAATGGATCATCGCGTGGATAACAGGGTGATGTACACCGTTGGACATGCTGTTCGCGAACTCGGGTTGATGGGAAAAGATATTAAAATAGTTTACGGTATCCCATTAAGTTCTTCTGCTAAGAACCCTTTCTTCGACAGGGAAAAGAAATAATTTTACTCTTTAGCGATAGCCCCGTCGCCACGAATCAGCTTGCTGTATTTTAAGGAAGGCGATTGAATTAATTTGCCAAGTCCAAGCCTGTCCCATTTTTCATCAATGGCTTCAATGGTCTTGTCATCCATCACAATCACATTAGGCCACTGCCGATGAAAATCATCTTTGTTTGCTGATTTCCTGGTTCCATCAATAAACAGTTTCGGTTTTACATATGGATTCAAAGAAGACAAAACATAACAATCTCTTGCTGCATCAATGTTATTAAGCACGCTCCAGGCAACATCACCGTAATGGGAAATTTCAAGACCACGTTCGCAGAAAACAATAACAGAGATATTTTCAAAGCCCTTTTCGTTCATCAAAAACTCGGCAACGTTCCGTAATTTTCTTTTTGATGATTTTTCAGCAGAAATAATGAGGCAAGGTATAGCATCCTTTAACAAATCCTGATTCAGGTTGACAATCTCAGGGTATTTCTGAAATATTTTATTCCTGTCGATTGTTAGAAAGCTTATGGGTTCGCTGTTCTTTTGAGATGTGGCATCAATGCCTATCTTGCCGCCATATGCGAATTCGCTGCTTGAATGATCCAGCACATCCATAGGTCCACGACTGAAAATAACATCATTGGGAATATCCATACGCTTGAAAATATTCTTTATCAAAGTTAAGGGGTTATGAATATCGGTATCTTCGCCCACCACTATCATCATTTTATTGAACATCATTTGTCCTGCGCCCCACAGGCTATTCATCACTTTAGCAGCATGTCCGGGATATTCCTTTTTAATTTTTACTATAGCTAGATTATGAAACACTCCTTCAGGAGGCATAGACATATCTATTATCTCAGGAAGCATAGCCATGCGGATTGGAGTGAGGAATATCCTCTCCGTTGCTTTGCCAATGTATGCATCTTCCTGTGGAGGAATACCCACAATAGTCGCTGGATAAACCGCATCTTTCCTGTGAGTGATACAAGTGACATGAAACCGAGGATACAGGTCTTGCAGTGAATAATAGCCTGTGTGATCACCAAAAGGTCCTTCAACAATCAACTCTTCTTTCGGATCCACAAAGCCTTCAATGATAAAATCAGCATCGGCGGGGACTTCAATATCCTGTGTAAGACATTTTACTAATTCAACTTTCTTTTTCCTAAGAAATCCCGCAAGCAAATATTCATCAATGTTATCAGGCAATGGAGCAGTAGCAGCATACGTATAAACAGGATCGCCTCCAAGAGCAACCGCTACGGGCATTTTCCTGCCCAGCTTTTTATATTCACGGTAATGACGTGCAGAGTTCTTATGAATATGCCAGTGCATTCCTGTCATATCTTTTTCAAAACCCTGCATCCTGTACATTCCCACATTTCGTATCCCGTTTTCAGGATCGACTGTATGAACCAGAGGGAGGGTTATAAACTTTCCTCCGTCACAAGGCCAGCATTGCAATACGGGCATCTTTGACAAATCAACTTCTTTCATTATCACTTCCTGACAGGGAGCTTTTTTATGTACTACTTTGGGCATCCAGGAAGATACTTCATTCAATGTAGGCAATAGTCTTAGCTTATCCATTAAGCCTTCTTTGGGAGAAAGAATTTGTTTGAATATCTTTTCCATCTCCACGCCAATATTCTCCATATCTTTCACTCCAAGCGCCATGCACATGCGTTTCATGGAACCCAATGCATTGATAAGAACAGGAAAATCTGTTCCGGTGTTTTCAAACAGCAAAGCCTTCCCTCCCGCCTTACTGATGCGGTCGGTAATTTCGGTGATCTCAAGAACAGGCGAAACAAATTCCTTTACATGAATCAGCTCATTTGCCTGTTCTAACGCCTGTATGAATTCTTTTAGGTTTTTATACATTTATTCTGTTTCTATTTCTCCGATAAGGTATGTCTTTGCTTTTCCTGCAATCTCAACCCTTTCGCCAAGATATTTGCATTTCAGATGTCCTTTTCTTTTCGACAGTTGCATGGCCGTCATTTCATTCTTGCCTAAAACTTTATACCAGTATGGTGTAAGTGTAGTATGCGCAGAGCCGGTAACAGGGTCTTCATCCACGCCAACACCAGGGGCGAAAAAGCGGGAAACGAAATCGCAATCATTGCCTCTGGCAGTTACAATAAATCCACGACTACCCGTTTGAGCCAATATCTTAAAATTAGGGTTAATTTTTTCAACTTGTTCCTGACTTTCGTAAACAAGCAAATAATCTGAACCTCCTTTATATGCTTCTTTCGGAGCAATGCCCAAAGCTTTAATCAACGTAGCGGGAATTTCTGTTCTTTCTATTTTATCAGCGGGGAAATCCAGTACCAAAAGATCATTCTCTTTCCTTACAAAAAGATCGCCACTGCGGGAAGTAAAATGAATGACCTTTGAATCGTGTTTACGATATTCAAATATTACATGCGCTGCAGCCAGTGTAGCATGACCGCATAGATCAACCTCAACAGCCGGAGTGAACCACCGGATATGATATGCATCTCCTTCTTTGACAAAGAAACCTGTTTCGGAAAGATTGTTCTCCATAGCAATCTTCTGCATCACTTCATCGGATAGCCATTTATCCAGAGGGCATTCTCCGGCAGGATTACCCATGAAAAGCTTTTCTGCAAACGCATCAACCTGGTAAAGTTTTAATTTCATAAACAAACTTTTGCATTCAAAATTACTTATAACAGCAAATATATCCTAATAAAAGCAATCAATAAAAAAGCCCCTTGAAAATAAGAGGCTTTAGTAATTTATAAGTAGATAAATCTATTTAGCATACTTGAAATTCTTTCCAAGATACTGTGCTGTTGTTCCCAGATTTTCTTCTATGCGAAGCAGCTGGTTATACTTGCCAATTCTTTCGGAACGGCAGGCTGAACCTGTTTTGATCATACCTGTTTTTAATGCAACCGAAAGATCGGCTATAGTAGTATCTTCTGTTTCACCTGAACGGTGACTAATAACAGCAGTGTAACCGTTAGCTCTTGCAAGTTCCACAGCATTGATAGTTTCTGTAAGAGTGCCAATTTGATTGACTTTTATCAAAACGGAATTTGCAACCCCTTTGTCGATTCCTTCCTGTATTCGTTTCACATTGGTAACAAAAACATCATCGCCCACAAGCTGAATCTTATCGCCAAGGGCATTCGTCATCAGTTTCCATCCGGTCCAGTCATCTTCGGCCATGCCGTCTTCTATGGAAACGATAGGATATCGTTTTACCCAGTCTTTCCAATAGCTTACCATTTCCGATGGTTTCAATTTATCGCCTGTTGATTTATGCAGGTGATACACTTTTTCTTCAGGAATATAAAATTCGGAAGCTGCCGGATCGAGGGCAATATAAATATCCTTGCCTGGTTTGTATTTGGCCGCTTCAATAGCCTGTAGTATTAATTTAATTGCATCTTCGTTCGATTTGAGGTTGGGAGCAAAGCCGCCCTCGTCGCCTACATTTGTAGAATATCCCTTTTTCTTCAGAACACTTTTCAGACTGTGAAATACTTCAGCGCCCATGCGAATAGCTTCAGAGAATGAAGATGCGCCAACAGGCATGATCATGAATTCCTGGAAGTCGATGCAGTTGTCGGCATGCGAACCGCCATTAAGAATATTCATCTGTGGAATGGGTAGCAGGTTAGCGTTTATTCCTCCAAGGTAACGGTATAAAGGAAGCTGTGATTCCAGCGCTGCTGCTTTTGCAATAGCCAGTGAAACACCCAGTATGGCATTAGCGCCGAGGTTGGTCTTGTTGGGAGTTCCGTCAAGTTCTATCATCAGTTCATCAATGCCTACCTGTTCGGCAACATCAATACCGTTTAGTTCTTCGCGCAGGGTTTTGTTCACATTCTGCACGGCTTTTAAAACGCCTTTGCCCAGGTAAACACCCTTATCATTATCTCTTAGTTCGTGTGCTTCGTGAATGCCTGTAGATGCTCCCGAAGGAACGGAGGCCCTGCCCAATACCCCGGTATCGGTAACTACATCAACTTCAATGGTTGGGTTTCCTCTTGAATCGAGTATCTGGCGCGCCTGTAAATGAATGATCTGTCCCATAAGTATAGTTTTAGAATTTAGACTTTAAAATTATATATAATTTGAATAGGAATTGAAAAAGATGTGGAAATTGTGAGATTTTTAACGTATAAAGACTAAATATGCCAATTAGTTGTTGTAATAAGTTCCGTTGGTGTCGTAATAATATTCAATAGGTGTCTTAAACTACCGTATAAGTGTTATAAACAGTTTAAGAGGAGGAGGAATTTTGAAAACATACCGCCCAAAAAGGGAGGTTTTCTATTCTCTATTTCAAATAGAGATTATCTGGTGTTTAATGGCGTATTTAGTAAGCTCCACAGTGCTGAATATTTCAAGCTTATTCATAATATTGTGCTTATGGGCTTCCACTGTGCGGATACTTATATTAAGCTGGTCGGCAATTTCCTGGTTTGCAAGTCCGCTTGCTATATGTTTTAATATTTCAATTTCTCTTTTGCTTAAAGATTTTTTAACTTCCTCCGAAGCTGCTTCGGCTTGTTTAACTTTAAAATAGCTGTTAATGAATGTTTCGGAAATACTTCCTTTCAAATACCTTTCTCCTTTATTAACAGTGTAAATTGCTTCCAGAAGCTGGTCTGGTTTAAATGTTTTAGGAACATATCCCAATGCACCTGCTTCAAAACTTTTAACAATATTTGTTTCATCAACATAAGAAGTATGAATCAACACTTTAGTGGCAGGATAATTTTTAGTTATATATTCAGTGACCGCTATACCTGAAACCTTTGGTAAGTCGATATCTAAAACTACTACATCGGGACGTAGTTCACCAACCTTGGAAAGTGTTTCTTCCCCATCAGCAGTAATGGCAACAATTTCAATATCATTGTTTCTTGCAAGCATAGCCTTAATGCCTAAGATCACAATATCGTGATCGTCAACAAGAATTATTCTGATTTTACCAGCCATCTTAATAAGGTTTTAATTGCTCTAATAAAACTCAAAATTAATAGAAATATTTTATATGCAAACTAATAAAAGTGTTATAAATTTATAATCTGAATTAATTTAGAGATAGAAAAAGTTATTCGTATCTCAGAGATTCAATAGGATCAAGGTTTGCCGCTTTCATTGCAGGGTATATTCCTGAGCCAAGTCCAACCATAAAGCAAAGTATTAACCCGCTGATAACCCAAATCCAAGGTATGATAAAAGAACCTCCGATAAAAATGGAAATAACATTGCCGATAGGGATGCCTATTAATATTCCGACTATACCACCAAGCTGGCAAATTACAATAGCTTCAACAAGGAACTGGTTCTTTATAGCTGATTTTGTAGCTCCCATCGCTTTTCTGATGCCAATCTCACGTGTTCTTTCTGTAACAGAAACCAGCATAATGTTCATTAGTCCTATAGCAGCCCCTAACAGTGTAATGAACCCGATAATTGTAGCTGCAAGAGTTACATATTTAATGTTATCCACCATCATTTGAGCAAGGCTGTCGCTTTTTGCCACTTCAAAATTATTATCTACTCCGATAGGAACTTTGCGAATTACACGGAACAAACCGGTTGCTTCATCTACTGCTGCGTCAACCATTTTGGGGTCTTTAGGCATAACACTGATGGTGTAAGATGCATTAGGGTCAGGAAAATATTGCCTGACATTTACCAATGGAATAAAGCAGTTCTTATCTCCGCTAAATCCCATACTTGACCCTTTTGATTTTAAAACACCGATTACTCTGTATTTTCCGGGTCCTATTGAAATTTGCTCTTCAGTAGGGACTTCTTTATTCTTAAAAAGATTTTTCACCAGGTCGCTGCCTAATAGTACAACATTAGTTCCATTCTCAATTTCCTGCGATGTGAAATCTCTTCCCATTGAAAGATCATTTCCGGATGTGACCAAATAATTTTCATCAACACCCATTACGCCTATGTTCGGATTAGTTTTCTCTGATTTATATTTAAGCGTAGCTGTATGTGTTGCAAATGTTATGATAGATGTATAGGCAGGGAATTCGAAATCTTCTTTAAATTTCTGAGCTTCTTTGTAAGTGATAGATTCATATTGCTTGGGTCCGCTACCGCCTCCCATAACAATTTTCATTTCCCTATTCCGAATTGTAAATGTATTAGCCCCCATTCGTGTAAAATTGCTGCTAATAGAATATTTAAGTGAATCAATCGCTGTAAGGATTCCAACAAGTGCCATTATTCCAAATGCTATAATAAGAATAGTGAGCACTGTCCTAAGCAGATGACTCCTGACGGATTTGAGAGATATCTTAATATTTTCAGCAACTAATAATTTCACTTATATATGAATAGTTATTTAATCAGCAAAAATAATAAAGAAAAGGGATGATAATACAGGATTTGGCTTAAAAGAAATATTTAAAAAGGTTTCATTTTAAATATAGCATAAATGGATGACATAATAACAGACCAGCAAACAACTGATAATGCAAGAGAGAGAAAGACATTTTTTTTATTTCTATAATATTTAATTGCCAGAAATGTGCCGAGTGGTATGGAAAGTAGAATGGGAGTAAGAGCAGCAATGCCCCATAAACCATATTTCTTTCTGGTCATTACAATAAACTTATTTTTACGAGAGAAATTCTTTTTAGGGTGACCTTTCTTTTTTGTTGTCTTCACAACAACGGGTTTATATTCCAAATCCTTTTTTGAAAAGTACAATTTTATTTTTGGCCAGACTCTTCGGAAAAGCCGTATAATAATTTCACTCAGGAAATAAAAGAAAATAACTCCCAATAACCCACCGATTGTAGTTGTCAAAATCGTTTGGGGATAAGAGAAACCGAGTTTAAAAGAAAGAGGTGGAGCTAATAAAAATTTAACTCCGCTTAAAATTAAAACTTCGATTATTCTAAAAAAGCTGCCAGCTTTTAAATAAAAAAGTATCATTGAAAAATCCTCAGTACAAAGATACAATGGTATGGAAGAAAAAACAAGCA
>JBEKEO010000066.1:0-13854 GCA_050013795.1 Bacteroidales bacterium | reverse complement strand
GTTTTACTGATTGCCATCATAGCGCTGCCCCCGTTTTCAGTATTTGTCAGCACTACAACACCAAGATTTATATCAGGTATCATGGTAACGGCAGATAACATACCGGTTAAAGCGCCAGTATGTGATACCTTTAAATATCCTTTAACATCAGTTAAGTCCCATCCCAGTCCATATCCCCTGAAATGAGAATTATAGCGCGGGCTATTGATTGCATCTTCCACAGTGTGTATCTTCCACATTTCATGCTGGCTTTCTTCTTTAAAGAGTTGTTTCTGTAAATCGCTACCATATTTGCCTTTGTTCAGGTGAAGCAGCATCCATGTTGCCATATCATTGGCATTGGATAAAATGCCGCCAGCAGCTCCATTTACCATATCTTCAAAAGGGCTAATTGTTTTAAGGATTCCTGATTCTTCTATATGAGGCATTGCAAGATTGCTTTTATCTTTCATTGCTGTGTTTGAACAATAGGTATTGTTCATTTGCAAAGGTTCTAATATCCGCTTTTGTACAAAGGCTTCATAACTCATCCCACTAACCCTTGCTATCACTTCGCCTGCAACAAAGTAGAGCAGGTTGTCGTAATCCCATTTTGTCCTGAATGCCGATACAGGTTTAAAATATTGAAAGTTGTTTAAAATATCTTTCATTGTGAAGTTATTGCTATCGGGAAATATCATCAGGTCGCCGGCACCTAATCCAAGTCCGCTGCGATGTGTAAGCAGGTCTTGAATCGAGAAGTTATTTTCCACGTAGTCGTTATACATTTTGAACTCGGGGATATAGTCCTTCACTTTATCATTCCACGATAGTTTCCCCTCTTCCACTAAAATAGCCAGTGCTGTAGTGGTAAAAGCCTTGCTGTTGGAAGCAATTGCAAAATCAGTGTATTCGTTCACTGGCTGTTTTGTTACTATGGATTTTACACCAAATCCTTTTTTGTAAATTATTTTACCATCTTTAACTATAGCCACAGCAGCACCTGCAACATTAAATTTTTTCATTGCATCCTGAACAAGTGTATCAACTCCTCCGGATGTTATATGTGTATAGGTGGCATTGCTTTCAAAAAGAAAACATACTATGAAAAGCAGTAGAAATGATTTTAATCTATTCATTTGAAATGTTTTTTTAGATTTTATGTTGAAAAAGTTTAATGTTCAAAGATTGATGTTCTGGCATGAAACCATGTAAATTTAGTCAGCATAGATATTCTGTTTCATATTTTGATTAAGGACTATTTTATAAACCCAGAAAAAGCATTCCAAGTCCGCATAATAATATTGTTCCACCAGCCAGTGCATGATTGTATCTTTCCAGTGCTTTCATGGGGAGCAGTAATTTTATTCCAAATGAAGTCACCAATACAAGCGTCAGCATGGTGAAAATGGTAATAATGCTGAAAATACCTGCTACAAGAATAAGCTCACTATAATTGTGTTTGGCTGCAGGATACATTACCAGAGGTATCAATGGCTCGCAGGGCCCGAGGATAAATATGATGAAAAGAAACCATGGTGTAAGGTTTATTTTATCTTTCTTCTCATGTACGTGTGCATGCTCTTCATGATGGGTATGTTCATGAAGATGTTCATGCCCATCGCTGTGAAAATGCAAATGTTTGTGAGGTTTATTCCTTATAGCGCGGCAAATGCCCCATACCAGGTATACCAGTCCGAAAGCGGTAAAAATATAGGAAACAATACTTCCTCTAACGCCTTCAAAAAGCTCAAGCTTGCCTACAGCCAGTCCGAGTGCAATACCCAGGAAGCCAAGCACCACCGATCCACCTACATGACCAATGCCGCATAATGTGGTAAACCATGCTGTTTTTGTTATAGACCAATTTTTTGCTTTTGCTATCACAATAAAGGGAAGGTAATGGTCCGGACCTGCCAGGGTGTGTATGAATGCGACGGATATGGTAGTGATAACTAATAACGATAATTCCTGTGTCATTTTATTATTTTGAATTCGTGCATATTTGTAAAAACAATTATTCAATATCTGTCATCACCAGCCTGCCATGCTTAATGCCTTTGGTTCCGACAATTTTATCAGCAAGAGTAAGGAGCATCTGGGCTTTTCCTTTTACTGCAATAGTTTCCAGACAAAGGTCATGGGCAAGGTGAACATGCTGTGTAGATAAAATAAGGTCATGATAATCATGCTGAACATGTATCAGTTTATTGTTCAGTTCCCTTTTGTGATGGTCATAAACAATAACAATAGCGCCTGCAACTATCTTGTTTTTGTCAACCTTTTCAGATACCAACGTTCCCTTGATCAGGTTGCGGATAGCCTGCGAACGGTTAGGGAATTTGTTCTTCTTTACCAGTTCGTCCAGAGCTTTCAGTATATCTTCTTCCAATGAAACGCCAAAACGTTTTACCAGCATAGTGTTACTTATTTTAAATTTAGTGGCACAAAATAAATAATAATATTTGAGAAAAAGAAAATATTATTAAATAACCTGTCCGTTTGTTTAATGTTATTTAATTTCTGAATAGAAGTTAACCATCCTTTCTTCGTCAGGATAAACTCTGTAAGGTTTTATTGCCTAAACATCTTTAGTAAACGGAACTTGGTACTCAGTGTACCGTCAATTTTGACCAGCGTACCGTCAATATTAACCAGCGTACCGTCAATATTAACCAGCATACCGTTAATATTAACCAGCATCCCGTTAATATTAACCAGCATCCCGTTAATATTAACCAGCATTCCGTCAATATTAACCAGCGTCTCGTTAATATTAACCGTCGTCTCGTCAATATTAACGAGCGTCTTTTTTGAAATGCACAACATCCTAAATATCAATTCGATACTTTTATTAATTGACAAATGCTATGCTTCGAGGCTGGACTACCTCTATATATGTGTAAATGAACCTTAAAACAGCTTTTCGACTAAATTATTTTAGATGAATTGTCTGCCTGAAAGAATAATTATATATATTATTGCGCAATCGATTAACAATTTAATGTTTTGCACTTGTCTTAGACGAGCGCAACGAGGATATAGTTTTGAAGATTTCGGGGCTATTCTACTGCTATGTTAAGAATACTATGACAAATAGATTGCTTCGTCACCTGCCTTGAAACATTTGATGCAGAAAAGGTGAATGATTAATCATTCACCTTTTCAAAAACAATCCTGTAATGCTCGAATATTTCTTTTTGGAAAAGAGCTGTGTTAGCGCCTGTATTCCATCGTCCAATATAATCCCGGAAAGACTTTTTAAACAGATATCTGGGAATAAGTGAAGCATAATACAAATACTTTTTAAGATTAAATTTCAGAAATTTTTCAGTCCATCTCACAATAGTTTCAATATAATCTAACCTTCCGCTATCAATTGATAGTACTTTAAAGTATTTTGAAGCAGGTTTAATAAGTCCTTCTTTACCATAAGGAAGCCAGGATCCGGGAAATACCTGAGTTATTATATCAACCAATTCTTCATCTGTAAAGTCCTTTAATTTTTTCTTAATATTGGTTTGATTAAAACGGATATTTTCAAATTTAACCATGTTTGGTCCAAAAACCATTGTCTGGCAATAAAAGCGTCCGCCTACAGGCAATAAATCAGCCACTTGTTTCATATATGTTTCATATATTTGTTCCTGTTTGCCGGCTTTATACTCCTCAATAGAGCACAAATGTTCAGGACTTCCCATAGCGGTCACCACATCAAACTTTCCAAATGTTTCAGGAGTAATATCTTTGGAATCCATGTGCCTGACGTTCATCCCGTTTTTAATACAGGCATCTGATTGGCCCTTAGCTAATACAACACCATAGGTATTAGCACCCATCTTGTTTAAATAATCAATAAATGCGCCCCATCCGCATCCCATATCAAGAACTTTTGTGCCTTTTTTAATATTACACCAATCAACAATAAACTGATGTTTTTTTGTTTGTGCTTCTTCTATAGTTAATGAATAATCACCATCAAATCTCGCACAACTATAAGCGCCTTTTTCGCCAACGCTGTAACGGAAAATTTTATCCAATACGGTATAAAGAGCATCTAAATCTTTTTGTACTGCCATGTTTATTATTTCTAATTAATTAAACTTTTTATTACTTACGAGCAAAAATATGTAATAAACTTAATACCTCCAAATCATTATGAGAATTTTTGATGGTAGTGTCAATAACTGAGCGTAACACAGCGAAACGGTGAGTACTCGCCTGCCTCGTTTGCTATAGCCTGTGCAGCTCCTCATCTATAGATGCAGTTAAGAAGTTTGTAAAAGAATAATGAATTAACAGCCTACTGCCACTGCCTACTTCTTACTACTTATAATTTTCTATTTGCTGTTAACTGTCATCTATTTTCTTATTTTTGTAAATGAGTCGTAAATGGCGAATAAAATTAATGAAATGAAGAAATTTATCTTAACTTTTATTTATTCGTCTGTTATTACAATATGTTATTCTCAGGCAGCAGATGGGTATATTAGGTTGGGACTTGCATATGAATCAACAGGTAATTATAATGAAGCTATTAAAAGTTATACTAAAGTAATAGAATTAGACTCAGATTATGTAAATGCTTATTATAACCGGGGACTTATTTATACTGAACAAGGCAATAATGATGAGGCAATTAAAGATTATAGTAATGTTATAAAATTAAATCCAAAGGATACAGATGCATATTATAGTCGGGGGCTTGCTTACCATACACAAGGTAAAATTGATGAAGCTATTAAGGATTTCAATAAAACTATAGAATTAAATCCAAATTATGCAGAGGCCTATTGTAGCAGGGGATTTATTTATTTTATTTTAGAATATAATGAAAAAGCTATTAAAGATTTCAATAAAACAATAGAATTAAATCCAAATTATATAGATGCTTATAATTATCGGGGAAATGCTTATTATATGCAAGAGGAGGATGACTTATGTATTAATGATTGGGAAAAAGCAGCAGATTTAGGAAGTTATGATGCAAGAGAAAATTTAAAAAAATATTATGATATTGATTATTAAGGAAAGAAGTTTGTGAAAGAATAACGAACCGCCTGCTGCCGCTACCTACTGCTTACTTCATGCAATCTTCTAACCTGTATTGGTCAGGTTAAACATTTGTCCTTATAGTAAAAGCTTATATTTGTAAAGCAATATTTGCATTAGAATATCATGAAAGCATCATCCCTTAGTGAACTTAAAAATGAATTGGGTGAACTCTCTCCTGCCAAAGTACTGGCTCTATGCATGCGCCTTGCAAAATTTAAAAAAGAAAATAAAGAGCTTTTAACCTACCTGCTTTTTCATGCCCACGACGAGGAAGCATATATTGAAAGTGTGAAGAATGAGATTGATGAGAAGTTCAAAGAAATTAATATGAGCAATGTTTATTATATAAAGAAAAGCCTGCGCAAGATACTCAGGAGTACCAATAAATACATTAAATATTCATGCCTGGCACAAACAGAAACAGAGTTATTGATATACTTCTGCAAAAAGATAAAGAAAGAAAAGATACCGCTGGGTAAAAGTGTTGCATTAGACAATATCTACCTTAATCAAATTAAAAGGATAAATAAGGCTATGGCTTCCCTTCACGAAGATTTGCAGTACGATTATAAGATTGAAATGGAAACTTTGTAATATAAGTTGCAATTACTTTATGTTACGGATACTGTAGATAAAAAAAATACAAAGGGAATTCCCATTAATACAGGAAACTCCCTTTTTTAATTACTTTTTACTTTGCCTTAAAAGCTGTAATCGAAGCCAACACTGAAAGTCAGCATTGAAATAGGTATGCGTTCTGAAGAAGAGCTTGTCGGATTGTTTGCATAGATGTCGTTATTATTCAATTTGGTATTTACCATTGGTTTAGCTGATGCATAATCTACGCTGAATATAAATCCCATTGTTCTTACTTTTCTCCATGGGTTTACCTGCACATATTTGTTTTTGGGATTGATACGAAAATCCACACCTAAATCATAAGCGAATGCAGAACTTGCAGAGGATGTATACGTATAGTCGGATGTTTCTGGGAAAAGAGAAGTGCTGGCATTATCTGTTGTCTGATAATTAATAGTTGGCATGTGGCATAGAGCAATGCCCCCCATCGCTTTAAAATCGAACGAAAAATTATTTACAGGAATTGTTGTAAATAATCCGCCCATAATGAATCCTCCCATGTAAAAATGCCCGCCTATAGAAGGTTGATAAGTTTTAGTGGGATCTGAAGCCTGGAGAGCGTTCACATAGCCTTTGTTGTCAAATGAGTTAAGGAAATAGGTTCCTTTTAATGCAATTCCAAAGTTAGAATGACTGATAGGTATTCCGGCAGTATAATCCATGTTGAAACCGGGTTTTGCATAACCCCCATAACTACTTCCTGTATTATCGGCAAACCCACCAACAGGCACTCCTAATCCATAGTTCATGGCAAAATAGCCGCTTGGTTTTGCTGTGTTATAATCAGTAGTTGTCCCCGGCTGGTAATTCAATATGCATGAAGCATTGGATTTTACTTTCTCTGTCTCTGATTTTTTCATTTCATAATCATAATAGGTATCTCCCAATAAATGCGTCCTTACATATTGTATGCCGTTGTCGGCAATTTCCTGAAATTGCTCCTTTGTAACGGCATATGATAAACTGTAACCGGCATAATCATCAACAATATTAGATTCAGCATCATTTACAGATGCGAGAGTCATAGTATTTTCGTTACCAAGTTTTAAATCTAACAAACTCCCGACTGGCAAAAAATAGCCTTGCCATTCAGTACCTACAATATACGACTCTATCCTATATGTTTCTCCTTTTCTGTACAACCCCATGCTAAAATAGTTATCGTATTGCGTATTGATACGAAGTTCTGTTTCACCGCTAAAAGGGTCGGTTTTAATAAGGTCGAAATTGCAGTTTTGTGCAGATGCATAGCTCAGGCCAAATAAGGCTAGCACAGCAATGATAAAAAGTTTTCTTTTCATGTTTTTGATTTTTTTAGGTTGCGGTTTCATGTTGATCGGATGTATATATTGAATTGTTTTTTCAAAGAAATACTTTCTAATTGCAAAACAATAGTTATGCCATAAGCTTATTTTTAAATGTTAATATTGTTAACAGTTAACATTATTAACTATATTTTAAGAAATTTATAATTTAATACAGGATGAATATTTATTCTCTTATGCTCTTGTCGTCATTATCAGTAAAGGAATAGTTCTGTTTATTTTTATACTTTTGCACAGTATTGATCAGATAAAAGATGCCCCGCTACTTCATAAAACTTTCTTACGACGGAACCAATTACCATGGGTGGCAATCGCAGGATAATGCACATACTGTTCAGGCTGAATTAGAGAATACTTTATCTGTAATACTAAAAGAAAATATACAGATTACTGGAGCAGGTCGTACTGATACAGGCGTGCATGCAAGGAATTATTTTGCTCATTTTGATGTTGAAACTATCTTTAATAAGGAACAAATTAATGATCTGGTTTATAGGTTGAATTCAGTTCTGCCGTTGGATATATCAATCTTAAATGTTTTCCCGGTTAAGAATGAAGCTCATGCAAGGTTCACCGCCATTTCAAGGACTTACAAATATTATATCTGTCGTTCAAAGGATCCATTCAATAACAATTACGCATGGCGTATTTATGGTGATCTTGATGTTGATGCAATGAATGAGGCAGCCAACACTTTGTTCGATTATGTTGATTTTACCAGTTTCTCTAAACTACATACCGATGTAAAGACCAATAACTGCAAAATACTACATGTCCGCTGGACAGAAGAAAATGGATTGCTTGTATTTACTATTATTGCTGACCGTTTTTTAAGAAATATGGTAAGAGCAATTGTTGGAACGTTAATAGATGTTGGAAAAGGGAAAATAAGTTTAGCAGAATTCAGAAAGATTATTGAAAGCAAAAATCGTTGTGATGCTGGATATTCAGTTCCTGCACAAGGGTTGTTCCTTGAAGAAATAAAATATCCTGAAGATATTTTTGAATTATAATCTTTACTCTCCTTTTAGTATAGCCACTCTTTTCTTCAATGATTCTTTATGCTCTTCGTCAGTGGAATTAGGGTCTTTCATTGTGACAAAGGTTTTGCATGGCAGTTCTGCGCAAGCACCACAATCTTTATGATTCCTTTGGTTTACTGCACAATCGTATAGAGGACAGGTTTTGATAGGCATCATTTCCAATGCCCAGAATGTTTGACCTTTGATGGCTTTACAGCCGGTACACTTGTTTCCGAAGAATTCGCATTCATCGCAAACCAATCCGCATGTCGAAATATTCATATTGTTTTTGATTTAGAGCAATCAAAAATAATGAAATAATACAAGAAATCAGAAATAATGTAATTTGATCTTAATGCTTTTCCAGTCTTTTCTTTTCTTCCAGTTTCTTAAGCACATCTTCTTGAATAGTTTTTGGCGTGGGGACGTATTTAAAGAACTCCATGGAATAACTGGCTCGTCCGCTTGAACTGTTTCTTAATTGTGTGGCATAGCCAAACATTTCCATTAAAGGAACAAACCCATTTAATTTTTGTGAGCCTTTTCTGAATCGGCGCATAGATTCAATTTTTCCACGACGTTTGTTCAGATTACCAACTACATCTCCGATATAATCGTCAGGCGTGTTGATCTCAATTTTCATAACAGGTTCAAGGAGAATGGGATTTGCTTTCAGGAATGCTTGTTTAAAGCATATAGAAGCGCATGTTTGAAATGCCATGTCTGAAGAATCAACAGGATGATAGGAACCATCAAGAAGTACAACTTTAACATCCACTATAGGGAATCCTGCTATAATACCTGCTTCCAATGTTTTTAATATCCCTTTTTGTACGGAAGGAATATATTCATTAGGAATTGCGCCACCTTTTATCTTATCAATAAATTCAAAACCTTTTCCATCATTAGGTTCAATTCTCATTTCCGTTCTGGCAAACTGTCCTTTACCACCTGTTTGCTTAGAAAATTTGAAATCGTGTTCCACTTCCATTGTAATAGTTTCCCTGAATGCTACAGCGGGTTCGCCAACTTCTACATCCACATTAAATTCATGCTTTAACCTGTCGACGATTATTTCAAGGTGAAGTTCTCCCATACCTGAAATGACTGTTTCTTCAGTTTCTTCATTAAAACGCACCCTGAAAGAAGGATCTTCATTTGCAAGTTTACCAAGAGCTTCACCTAGTTTCTGTTGATCTTTTGGTTTGGGTGGCATTATTTTCAGTTCCACAACAGTTTGAGGAATATGAATAGATTCGAGCAAAAGCGATTGATCGTTATCACATAACGTATCACCTGTCTTGGTATATTTCATGCCAATAAGCGCAACAATATCACCGGGGCCTGCTTCAAATACTTCTTCTCTTTCTTTAGCTTTTATGCGAAGTAAACGCCCTATTCTTTCATGCTTATTTTTTGAAGAATTAAGAATTTGTAATCCGCTTTTAAGAGAGCCTGAATAGACTCTTACAAAAGTCTGCTGACCTACAAAAGGATCATGAATAACTTTAAAAGCCAGTGCTGAAAAAGGATCTTTAACTGTTGGATTTCTTGTACGGGTTTTTTCTGTATCATCAATATCAATTCCAACAATAGCGCCTTTATCAATAGGAGAGGGGAGATAGTCAACAACGGCATCCAGTAAAAGCTGAACCCCTTTATTCTTATAAGCAGCACCACAGAATACAGGTGTTATCAATAATTTCAAAGTTGCTTCTCTTGCAGTTTTTTTCAATAATTCAGCAGGTATTTCTTTTCCATCGAAATAAAGAGACATAATCTCCTCATTGAAATCAGCTAATCTTTCTACAAGTATATTCCGTGCCTCTTCAGAAGCTGCTTTGTATTCATCAGGAACACCTGATTCGATTATTTCTTTATCAGTAAAGGTATATGCCTTTCGTTCAATGATATCAATCATTCCAAGAAAATTGTCTTCGGAACCCATTGGAAGCTGAAATGCAATTGCTTTTGCATCGAGAGTTTTATTCAACTGTTTAACAACACTTCTGAAATCGGCACCTGTACGGTCCATTTTATTAATAAAAGCAATACGCGGCACTTTATAGCGGTCGGCCTGGTTCCATACAGTTTCGCTTTGTGGTTCAACACCGCCAACAGCGCAAAACACGGCTATCATTCCATCAATAACACGCAAAGATCTTTCTACTTCTATTGTAAAATCAACGTGACCAGGTGTATCAATGATATTGATCTGTGAATCTTTCCATAAACATGAAATAGCTGCGGATGCAATTGTAATACCGCGTTCTTGTTCCTGTTTCATGAAGTCCATGGTGGCCTGTCCGTCATGTACTTCACCGGTCTTACGGTTTACTCCCGTAAAAAATAAGATGCGTTCTGTTACTGTAGTTTTTCCTGCATCAATATGAGCAGCAATTCCTATGTTTCTGAGTTTTGTTAAAGGCATATTCTTCCCTTCTTTTCAATTTTTTTCTGATGCCGTTTTAAAGTAAATAAATAGTATAATTATGTTTTTCTGAAAGCAATGAATGACAAAAGATTTTCCGGAAGGATAAATGGCAGCCAACTGCTAAAGAAGACTGCAAAGGTAATAAAAATGCTTATTACTAAAGCAATTTATAAAAAAAATCAATAATTTGTTTAAAAAGGAATCTGGTTTAAAATAAAATAATGAAATAAGAATTTTAGCCTTCAACTTTACTGAAAAAACTCTTATCAACCCCACAAACAGGGCAGTGCCAGTCGTCAGGAAGATCATTGAAATCAGTTCCTGCAGGTATCTCTCCTGAAGGGTCGCCTTCGTTTGGATCATACAGGTAACCACAGGCGCCGCATTTGTATGTATCTCTGTTACCGGAAACAACTTTCTTTATTAATTTTTCAGGATCCATATAAGTAGGTGCATTCTTAGGTGCTTTCCCTTTCTTTACATCACGATAATAAGAGTAGGTGAGGGGCTCTAATTTATCATTAAGTATGTCGCCATCAATTACTTTACCAATGAATATGATATGAGTTCCCACATCATACTTTTGCACTATCTCACTTTCAAAATAGGCAAGAGTATCATTCAGTAGAATCGGGACACCTGTTTTCCCTATCTTATATTTAAAGTTTTCAAACTTATTAATGTCTTTTCCTGATTTGTATCCAAAGGTGCTCATGGTTTCCTGACTGGTTTCTTTTTGCAGTAAAGAAATTCCTACAGCATTGCTTTGACTGATAAGGTTGGTAGTAAAATTGTTTTTGCTGCAAACTATTGCAAGTTGAGCAGGTTCAGCGGTTACCTGGAAAACGGTATTCGAAACAAAGCCACTCATTTTATCGCCATATTTTGAACTTACCACGAAAAGACCGTAAGTTATTTTGAAAAAAGTTTTAGTATTCATTTTCTATTTATCCTGTATTCCGCTAAATATCTTGGATACATCAATCATGTCTGTTTGAGAATACTTTCCAGCTTCAAGTTTTCCTTTAATTTTTGAAAACGCATCCAGAGTATAATTAACATCGTCAATGGTATGTACTGCTGTTGGAATGATACGTAAAATTATCATTCCTTTCGGTATAACCGGGTAAACGACAATAGAGCAGAAGATATTAAAGTTTTCGCGAAGGTCGAAAGCAAGATTCGTAGCTTCTGGAATACCGCCATTAAGATGTACTGGAGTTACAGGAGTATTTGAACCGCCTATGTCGAAACCTCTTTCAATATAGCCTTTCTGAAGTGCATTTACGATTTTCCATAAATTCGCCCTAAGTTCAGGCATGGTTCTAATCATATCCAGACGTTTAAGCGAGCCAATAACCATAGGCATGGGGAGCGATTTTGCATATATCTGCGAACGCATATTGAAGCGCAGGTATTTAACAACTTCCTTTTTGCCGGCAATAAAACCGCCTATTCCAGCCATTGATTTTGCAAAAGTTCCGAAATACAAATCAATCTCGTCCTGGCAACCCTGTTCTTCACCGGTTCCTGCTCCGGTTTTCCCCATCGTACCAAAACCGTGGGCATCATCAACCAGAAAACGGAATTTATACTTCTTTTTGAGTGTGGCAATTTCTTTTAGCTTACCCTGAGCACCCGACATGCCATAAACACCTTCGGTAATCACCAATATGCCTCCTCCGGTTTCTTCAATAATCTTGGTAGCACGTTGTAATTGCTTTTCACAGCTTTCAATATCGTTATGCTGGTAAACAAAACGTTTCCCTATATGTAAACGCATTCCGTCGATAATGCAGGCATGGGCTTCCGAATCGTACACAATAACATCTTTCCTGTCGACCATATTATCGATAACAGAGAACATTCCCTGGTAACCATAATTAAGAAGGTACGAATCTTCTTTACCTACAAAAGCTGCTAATTCTTTCTCAAGCTGTTCGTGGTACTTTGTTTGTCCTGACATCATGCGTGCGCCCATAGGAGCGGCAAGTCCCCATTCTTTAGCAGCATCTGCATCAACTTTTCTTACTTCGGGATGATTGGCTAAGCCCAGGTAATTGTTTAAACTCCATATAAGCCGTTCTTTACCCATAAATTTCATTCTGGGGCCAATCTCACCCTCTAACTTAGGAAACATGAAATAACCATCGGCCTGTTCGGAATACATTCCGAGAGGTCCCATTTTCTGCATTACTTTTTCAAAAAGATCCAATGTGAATAATTTAAATGAATATTATTGATTTATACTGCAAAACTATAAACTTTTTAATCAGTTTATATTTAAAAATTAAGAAAATAGTACCCATAAACTGAATTCACAATAAATTACGTTTTGTAATTCAATCAATTTTTATACTTTTGCACGATGTTTAAAAAGACAGCTTATATTTCAGTAATTCTTTTTGTTACAATTTTTGTTATTTCCTGCGGGCAATTCCATAAGATTCAAAAAAGCACTAACCTGGATGACAAATACAAAGCTGCTGAAGCTTATTACTTAAAAGACGATTATTTCCATGCCCAGCAGTTGTTTGATGAGCTTATAAATTATTACAGGGGAACAGCCAAAGGTGAAAAGGTTGCGTATTATTATGCTTATTGCTTTTACGGAACAAGTGATTATATTTCTGCTTCATTTTATTTCAAATCTTTTGCAACTACATATCCGCGCAGTCCATATGCAAGGGAAGCCCAATTTATGAGCGCTTATTGCTCTTATCTTGAATCACCTGATTATTCGCTTGACCAATCAAGCACTAATGATGCAATAAAAGAGCTTCAATTTTATACCAATTCATATCCTAAAAGTGATTCAGTTACAATATGCAATAAATTGATTGATGAGCTTAGGATTAAACTTGAAACAAAAGAATTTGAAATTTCAAAATTGTATTTCAAAACACAGGAATACCGAGCTGCTGTTGTATCTTTTAAGAATACAATTAAGGATTATCCTGAATCCAGATACAAGGAGGATTGTCTTTTTTATATTATGAAAGCATGGTATCTATATGCAAGCAATAGTGTTGAATACAAAAAGCAGGAACGTTACCAGGCCGCATTAGATGCTTATAATAATTTACTCGAAGTATTCCCACAGACAAAATACATAAAGGAAGCAGAAGCAATAAAAAAGAATTCAAAGAAAGTAACTGATAAATACAAAAATAATAAATCATAACGACTCATGGATTACAAAAAACTAAAAACCGAAGGCAATACAGTAACACGTGAAATAACTGATTTTGTGAAACCGACAGGAAATCTTTACGAATCTGTCGTAGTAATATCGAAGCGCGCTAACAGTATTGGACTTGAAATGAAAGAAGAATTAAACGGAAAGCTATCGGAATTTACACCTGTTACAGACAATCTGGAGGAAATATTTGAAAACAGG
>JBEKEO010000065.1:0-14191 GCA_050013795.1 Bacteroidales bacterium | reverse complement strand
AGTGTTACTGTTAGCTTATATTCCGATCCGGCGGTTAATATTGCCGCATCGGTAAATCCTATCTGCAAAGGGGCGTCAACAACTTTAACAGCCAGCGGAGCAAGCACATACCTATGGACGGGTGGATTAACTATTAATCCCAGAACAGTGTCACCAGCTTCAACAACAACGTATACTGTTACAGGTACCTATACTGACGGATGTACCGCTACAAAGTCAAAAGTTGTTACAGTTGATAGTATTACGGCTCCTAATCTGGGTAATGACACTAGTCTTTGCGCCAACTTCACTATTAATCTTAATGCAGGAACCGGATACAGTACTTATTTATGGTCTACCGGTGCAAATGCTTCTTCTATCAATGTTGATTCTTCAACCGCACATACAGGTATCGGAACCATCAAAGTATATGTTCATGTTACCAATGGAGCATGTGCTATTACTTCTGATACGATCAACATTACATTTACCGTTTGTTCCGGAGTTGTTGAATACAGCAAAAATACAAGTATCAGCGTATTCCCCAACCCGACTACAGGCATGATAAATATAGTAGTGAACGGGATAGAAGGAATTGCTGTTATGAACATCTATTCATTACAGGGACAAGAAGTATTAAACAAAGAATTAATTGGCAATGTAAAGACCGAACTTGACCTGTCAACTTTAGCTAAAGGTGTTTATTTCATAAGGATTACTAACGAAAAAGCAAACATCCTCAGCAAACTGATCATTCAGTAAGCTGATTACTCAATAAGAAAGCCCGTGAATCTCACGGGCTTTTTTATATTGTAAATAAGCTTGTAACAGTTTTTTATCTTTTTAAACAATAAATAAAATTAATATTTCACCACTTTTATTTGATTTAGGAAAATTATATTGTATATTTGTTGCTCATTTATTAAAAATAATAAAACTACCATAACCGGAATAACTATGAAAAAAATATTATTTGTTTTAGTTTGTGGACTGATAGGAATCAATTCACATGCGCAGGTTGAGCGCTACACATTTAGCCAGGCTAATAAAACCTTCGATACACTTACAACAGGAAAAGTCCTCGGCTCCGAAACAACTGTTGCCGGTACATATTTTATCGCCGATTCGACAGGTAGTAATTTAGGAAGTACTTCAATCTATACAGGAACAGGAATACCTATTGGTTTTAATTTTGTATACAACGACAGTACCTTTAATGTATTCGGAGTTAATGCTGACGGCTGGATCTCTTTCGGTAAAGATTCAGTGGATATGAACTCATCCAACGTTACTACACCCATCAGCGCCACATCTATAGCGTCTCTTGTTCTTCAAAACAGGGTTAGTGCTTTAGGAAACATTTTAGCAGGACAACCCGGTTCGCAACTGAGTTATGCAACTAGTGGTATAGTTGGTAGCAGAATCCTTGTGGTTGAGTGGAAACGTTACACAAGATCTGCTATTGGTGATACAATAAATTTTCAAATTATTCTTCATGAAGGAACTAATGTAGTTGAATTTACTTATGGAAAGTTTACCTGTAGCGCTACTAGCAGCAATGCTCAGGTCGGTTTAAGAGGAACAACAAACACAGATTATCTGAACCGCGCCACTGTTAACCACTGGAATTTTACGACAGCAGGAATTGCAAACACCTCAACCTGTAAATTGGTAACAGGTGTAGTTCCTGATTCAAGCCGTACATTTATTTATACGCCCCCTTTCCATACTGATGGGGGAGTTACCGTTTTTAATTATCCTGTTTCCTCCTTATTATCACCCGGTAGTTCAAAAGTAGCCGTTACTATTAAGAATTTCGGAACAGATACAATAACAACCGATAGTATTTGCTGGTCTGTAAATGGTGTATTGCAAGCCCCATTCTACTGGAGCGGTAAGTTGGCTTATGACTCTATAAGCAAACATGACACTATTGGCAGTTATAATTTCGCTACGGCAGGCGCTTATATAATTAAAGCATGGTCAAGGAAACCCAATGGTACACCAGATCAAAATAACAGCAATGATACTGCTTACACATCTATTTATGTCGGGGGATATGCTTCATTACCTTTTGTAGAGAATTTTGACGGAACATGGATCAATTTTCAAAATACCCGTGATGTTCCTTCGGTTTACTGGACCAATAATCCTTCCACGGGTAATGGTTCGTGGAGAAGAAATGACGATGCTGTGTCAGCTTCATGGACGTTACCAGATTCAGGAGCTTATTCCCCAACAGGCGCCAATGGGACTACCAATTCTGCCCGTTTCCATTCGGGAGTCGCAACATCAGGTACTATTGGAATTTTGGATGCACATATAAATTTTTCCACAACTGGAACAAAAATGCTGAATTTCTGGTATCACAATTCCTCAGGTACTGATTCACTGGCTATTTATGGTTCAACGAATGGAGGTACAAGTTGGGTTCTTATTAAGAAATATTATATCTCTACCACATGGAGACAATATTCCGTTAATCTTGGAAGTTCAACAGGTACACATACAATATTGAGATTTAAAGCTACGAGCAATAACACCTATGTCAGTGATATTGGCATTGATAATATACAGGTTTACATTTTACAACCATGCGATTTGGCTGCTGTTGCATGGGTAGCGCCTACAGGAGGTTGTGGTATGACGGGTGCAGAAACGGTTACCGTAAAATTTGCAAATATTGGCACATCTAAAGTAGCACCGCCTATTGCACTAAAGTATTCTACTAACAATTTTTCCGGAATAGTTACGGAAAATTATCTGGATACTGTTCCCATTGGCGATACCGTTACTTATTCGTTTGTTACAACTGCTAATTTTACTGGTACCGGATTATATCATTGTGGTTTCTGTGTCAAGAAAAGTGGTGATATAAGTACTTTTAACGATACTGTACGGAAGAATATAGCTTCTTTAGGTAAACTTTCCGGTAATCCTTTTGTTGACAGCCTTGAAAATGGCAACTATCATTATACCTTAACGAACGGGGCAAATTCATCAATTGCGCTTGCGGCTTTAGTGGGCAATCAAAGTTCACATGGTTTCTATTGTAATGGCGGCGCGACAGGAACATGGGCGGGAGGACCTACTACTACAACTTCACATCAGGCTTTTTCATATACAGATCATGTAGCGAAAATTAATACTTGTACAGTTGATGCTTCAGCTTATCCTGCCAATAACCTTTACCTGAAATTTGACCTGAAACAAGCCTACAGTACCGGAAATAAGTATAGCTACTTTACAGTGGTACTGAACCGAACCCATGGAATAGATACCCTCAGCGATATTAGCGGAACTAAGTATTTCAATCCTAGTACACCCAATAGCGATCCATTTGCACATAAAATTTTCAACTTATCTGCTTATGTGGATTCAAGCTTTACACTGGAATTCGCCTCTGCATGTAACACTGTGACTGATAGTGTTCGCCTTGATAATATTACGCTTTCAGCTAAACCGACTATTAATCTTAGGGATACTACTGTATGTAATGGTACCATATTGAATGCCGGCGCAGCTCCATCAGGCTACACTTATTTATATAACTGGAGTACCAAAAAACATCCGGCAACGATTGCTACAACCCAGACCATACATGCCGATTCAGCAGCTTTCTATTTTGTTACTGTAAATAATGGATTTGGTGTTACTGCAAAAGATTCTGCAATAGTTGGTATTTTCCCTGTTCCTGTTGATTCTCTAGTCCGTTATGATACCGGTTGCGCTCCTTCAGTTACTCTTAATCCCGGTGTTTTTTCTTCATATACATATTTATGGTCAACAACAGCAATAACTCCGACTATCACTGTAAGTTCAAGTGGACCTTACTGGGTAGATGTAAAAAACAGCCATGGATGCGTAACAAGAGATTCAGCTTTTGTTGATGTAATTCCTTTAGCAACTGTAACCACATTTCCACAAATGGTATGCTATCTGGATAGCTTGTATATTACAGATGCTACTGCAGCGAATTATGATTCACTACGCTGGACTACCAATGGCGATGGCCATTTCAACAATAGTAAATTATTAAATACAATATATAAAGTTGGCCCTAATGATGTAATTAATACTACTGTAACTTTAAAATTAACTGCTTATTCAACGTGTGGTTCAGTTTATTCAACGATGGTTGTGTATATTACTACTGCACCTACAATTAATGCAGGCACCAATGATACCATTTGCAGGGGAAACAATGTGCATTTATCAGCTTCCGGAGCAACTACTTATCAATGGAGCCCGTCAACAGGATTAAGCAGTACTTCAATTGCTAATCCTATTGCTGATCCAACCAAAACTACTACTTATACAGTTACTGGTACAAGTTCTTGCGGAAGTGCATTTGCTAGTGTTAAAGTGGTAGTTGATAGTATTACTGCTCCAACTCTTGGACCTAACGATACTATATGCGCAAATAATTCACAAATCCTGAATGCAGGCGCGGGTTATCACTCCTATTTATGGTCTACCGGTCAGGTTGGTCAGTCTATCACTGTGGATTCTGCAACTGCACATACCGGTATTGGAACACTTAAAGTATATGTTGATGTTACCAAAGGAGCATGTACCGCATCCGATACTATAAAGGTTACTTTTGATGTATGTACGGGAATAGCGGAATACAGCCATAATGCCAGTATCAGCATATTCCCTAACCCGACCACAGGCAAAACCAATATTATCCTGAACGGAATAACAGGAAGTGCTGTTCTGGACATTTATTCTATGCTGGGGCAATCTGTTTTCAGCGAAAATGTAAATGGTAACAATAAGACTGAACTCGATTTGTCGAACCTGCCTAAAGGTGTTTACTTTGTAAAAGTAAATAATGTAAAGACAAGCATCCTAAGCAAACTGATCATTCAGTAGACAGTTGTTTGCACAATAAAAAGCCCGTGAAATTCACAGGCTTTTTTATTTATATTAATTGTTTTTATTTCGGCTTACCGGTTTGCTATAATGAATGCATTATTAATAATAGAGAAACCAAGAGCAGTCAAAGATGGCTGAAATTAAGAAAAATCGAATACATTGTCCGATTCAATAATTTTAACATACCAGCCGTAGTTTTCAAAAATATCAGCTATTTGTATCAGGTTATCACGCGTATATTTCTTTTCGCCGCATAGTACTTTATCGAAAGGGATCTGTATTTTTCCGTTCTCGTATATGCTATCTTTCCCTTCAAGTATGCATGCATTGATAATTTCTACTTCTTTGGAATATAATAATTCAAGCAGGTCGGTTTTCTGAGTGATTTTTGTTGTTGGCATCAAGATGGTTTTTATGAATGAATTTATTTTAATTCGTTCTATTATACAAAAATAGGATTATTTAAAGGAACAATCATAATTTAACCTTTTTTAACAGTTGACCTGTGTTGAATTAAGCATTTGTAAACTTCTACAAAATAAGAAGAATGATAGCGGAAAATAATGGAAGTTTCTTTTTAATATCAGGAACTTTCGAGAGATATTTTTAGCAAACGGTTTAATGTTTCCGGCTTTTGGATATTATTCTTCAGCGTTATGATATAAAAATCCGGCTTTTCGATGCAAAACACCTTTCTTTAGATGACGTAAACCTCCTTTTCAATACAAAACACCTTCCTTTCGATACAGGAATCCTCCTTTTCGATACTGGTAAAAGACTTTTCGATACCGAAAACTTTCTTTCCAGTACCGGAAACTTTCTTTCCAGCATCGGAAACTTTCTTTCCAGTACTGGTAACTTTCTTTCCAGCATCGGAAACTTTCTTTCTAGCATCGAAATCTCTCTTTCCAGTATCAAAATCTTTCTTTCCGGTATCGAAATCCTGATTTTTGATAGCGGAAACGAGCTTTCCGATGTTGGGAAATAACATTCCGATAATGAAAAACGACTGTTATTATACGATGGCTTTAATTAATGAATAGTAATCAGATTGGTTGCTGTATAACTTTAAAAAAAGGTCAATTTCTAAAGCAGATATTCATATCTTACTGCATATATTTCAGGAAAAAGTTCTTACTTTGCAAAAAAAATCTACATTTTGTTTTTGCAATGAATACTTTGATAAAAGAATTTAAACCCACGGCATCAATGCCCGAAAAGGCGCTGATAATGCTTTTCGACCTGCAGGGATTTTCAAAATTCTTTAACCAGCCCGATGTTAATGATTATGTGCCTAAGTACCTGAATGTAATTTTTAATGCTATAAACTTATGTATTGAAGGAGGCGATGCATACTGGCGATTGAAAAGTCTCAGGAAAAGCCCTTATGACCCTTTGCCAAAGCCGGTGCATACCAAGTATCTGGGCGATGGCGGAATGTATATATGGCGTTACAGCGATCTTACAAAAGAAGAGATCATTTACCTGATCAACCGATTATGGATACTTGCCAACAATTTTGAAAAGGTCAATATGAGAGCCAACGAAATTGTGCCTGTATTCGAAACGCCTAAAAGAATAAGATTCGGTATTGCTGCGGGTTCGGTTTACAAATTAAATTATAAGGAATCGGAAGAGGAAGAATACATAGGCTATTGCATTAATCTTGCAAGCCGACTGCAAAGTTATTGCAGGGAAATAGGCTTTATTGTTTCGGCAAGGCTTGATGTTTCGAACGACCTGCTCAAAGAATTTGATTATAAAAGAGTGGTTGCAGATCAGATAAAAGGATTCCCCCACGAAATTGTCATCGTCGACAGGAATGATTATGATAACCTTGATCCTGCCGTAAGGAACCATTTGTTCAAGTCCAGCCTGGTATAAAGTTTTTAACACCCTCGTTTTATTAGCCTTTTATTCGCTGCCTTTGTGTAAATTTGCACTGTCAGTTTTTATAATGTTTATAGCCCAAACGATTTAATTTAACCTGTAAAAAAAGTATTATGGAAATAGAAGGAAAATTGCTGCAGTTAATGCCCGTTCAAAACATTTCGAGCCAGAAAGGGCAGATGAAGAAAATGGATTTTGTAATAGAAATAGAATCAAAATTCCCCAAAAAGGTTTGTTTTGCGCTATGGAATGATAAGATAGACCTGCTTAAAGCCAAAGCAGGCGATCAAATAAAAGTTTATTTCGACCTTGAAAGCCGCGAATACAATGGCCGCTGGTACACCGAAGCAAAGGCATGGAAAGTGGAAGGCGCTTCTTCGCCGGAACTGCATGATAATGAAATGCCAGAGATGAAAGATGATTTACCCTCTTCCTTTTCTTCATCAAAAGAAGACCTTGATGACCTGCCTTTTTAAGAATGCTTTATTATGAAAGGAATTTATTGCCTTGAAGGTATATGGGCAGAAGACATGAGGGAGAAATCGTCTGTAAAGCCCATACTTGAACTGCTGCAGAGCAACCAGGGAATCGGTTTTATTTACCGTAACTGTGCCACCGTTGAAGAGTTGAAATATTATATCAGCAAATGGGTACAGCGGAAATACAGTAAGTTCAGGATATTGTACCTTGCTTTTCATGGCGATAGGAATAAGCTGCTGCTGGGGAACAAAAAGAGCTATTCCCTTGACGATCTTGCCAAATTGCTGAGCGGCAAATGCAGTAACTCCATTATTATTTTCGGTTCCTGCAGCACGCTTGCATTGAGAAAAAACTATCTTACAAAATTCCTATCCGAAACAGGCGCGCTTGCTATTTGTGGTTACCAGAAAGATGTAAGCTGGCTGCATTCAACGGCTTTTGAAATGCTGATATTATCGCAAATGCAGGAAAATGAATTCTCAAAACGCGGTATTTCAGCTATTGAAAACAAAGTGAATTCGCTTGCGCAAAAGTTCAGGGATGAACTGCAATTCCGCATGGTTACTGCAAAAGGATTATAAAGCGAAATTCAAATTATTTTTCTTCATTCAAACTTTCCTGTTCACTCGGTTTAATATATTTCTTCATGATATAGTAAACAGGGATGCCGATAAGAACAATTATCATTCCCGGCCAGGTATAATTGGGTTTGTAAAGCAGAAGGTCTATGCAGAAAGCAATCGCAAACAAAATATAAATTGCAGGCAATACAGGATAACCGAAAGCTTTATATGGTCTTTCAGCATCAGGCCTCTTCTTGCGGAGGATAAACAATCCGCTGATGGTCAGAATATAAAATATCATCACAGCAAAAACAACGTAATCCAGTAAATCGCTGTATTTCCCCGAAAGGCAAAGAAAACATGCCCAGATGCATTGAATTACCAAAGCAAAACCGGGAACGGCAAATTTATTTATTGTTCCAACCTTTTTAAAGAACAGTCCATCCTTTGCCATAGCATAATAAACGCGGGCGCCGGCAAGTATAAGCCCGTTATTACATCCAAAAGTTGAAATCATAATGAGAGCAGCCATTATAATTGCTGCAGAATCTCCGAATATCTGAATGGCAGCAGCCACGCCTACCCTGTCGGAAGTGGCAAACTGTATCCCTCTCCCTATAACATTTCCTGCATCCGGAGTTCCATTTAGCGGAAGTAATAAAAGATAAGCAATGTTTGCTAACAGGTAAATTACAGTAACTATTAATACTCCCCAGAAAAGGCTTAATGGAATGTTTCTCTTTGGTTGTTTTATTTCACCGGCTATGAATGTTACATTATTCCAGGCATCGCTCGAAAACACTGAACCTACCATTGCTACACCCATGGCGGCAACTAATGCAAGACCGCTTATTTGGTTAATGGATATAATATTATTGTTCTTATCAATTAAGGTAGTGGTGGCATGCCACATATTGCTAAAATTTAACGACCAGAAATTAGAACTTGATGCTACAATAAAACCTATGATTATTAATCCTACCGTAACAAGTATTTTAGTAACCGTAAAACTCACCTGTAGTATCTTGCCATTTCTGATACCCCTGTAATTGGTGATTGTCAGAACAATTAAACTTGCAATGGCTAACAACTGGGCAGCAGAGATGTGAAAACCGCAAATATCAAATAGTATGTTCTTTTCACTTAACGAAGGGATTAATACGCCTGTAAATTTGGCAAATGCCACTGCAACAGCAGCAATTGTTCCTGTTTGTATCACAAGAAAAAATGTCCATCCATATAAAAAACCAATCATAGAATTATAAGCTTCTTTCAGGTAAACGTATTGTCCTCCGGCTTTAGGCATCATGGCTGCAAGCTCCCCATAACTGAGAGCAGCAATAATTGTAATAATGCCTGTAATAAGCCATGTCAGCAACAGATAAAAGGGTGAACCTACTGTTCTGGCAATATCAGCGCTTACAATAAATATACCAGAACCTATCATAGAACCTACTACTATCATAGTAGAATCGAACAATCCGAGTGTTTGCCTGAAAGTCTTTTTCCCTGAATTAGTATCCATAAGTGCTTATTATTTATTGAAAGAATAAATTATGGTCATTTAAATGATTCAATATATGAATTAATTTTTATCATATTTTGAAAACTAAATAAACAAGGACAAAAATAAAAAAAGCAGTTGATTAATCAACTGCTTTTTCTGAATAAAAATTCTATTATCAGTTAACAGAAATCTTCCTGGAAGATACTTTATTATCAGAATAAGTAACCCTGACAAAGTACATTCCTGATGAGAATCTTGAAGTATTAATGTTGATAGAAGAAGAAACGTTCTTCGTTTCAAAAACGACATTTCCTAAAATATCGAACATGGTGATATCATTTGCAAAACCATTTGGAGCAACTGTAAGGTTATTCCTTGTAGGGTTCGGGTAACAATTCAGCACTGAATTATTTTCCGAATAATTGCTAATGCCTTCGGTTGTACATCCTGAACCAGGATTGCCGTATACTGCAATATGTACTAATGAATCAATAAATTCATCAGCTACAGTCCAATTGGCAGGATTGCAATTAAAAGCAATAGTTGTGCCGGGATCGCATAATACTAATGATGGTCCATGTCCTTTAGACATAGTATCCCAGGGCAAAGCTGCGTGATAAGTTACCGAATCAATATACCCACCGACAGTATTCACTATTGCAAGTTGTGCTTTCGTAATGCTTAAATGCGTACCTGTCCAATAAATTGTATGTGAAATGCTATAAAATTTGTTAACAGCAGTAGTATCATATGCAAATACTGTATATGCGTTAGGCGCTATAATAGTACCAGCAGGGAAAGTATATAATGTTGTAGCTGGTCCGAAACCTCCACCATAGGTCAATTTATAACCACCAACTCTTGATGAAGAACTCGAATTATTATATACTTCAATATACTGAAGTGAATCGGAAGTAGTGGTTGTAGTATATGGCGGATTATGATAATTAATTTCGGTTATCACCAATGTATCAACAGAAGCATTATAAAGGAATGGAAATGATTGTGGGACAGACATAGTATCACCTAAAACAGAAGTTGTATCATGAATATGATTTACCGTCAAAGTATAGGCATTGCCAAAAGTCAGACTTGGGAAAGAAAGGCTTACAGTATCTTTAGTAGTTGAAAGAACAGCTGAAGTCACTCCTAAACCTGTATAATTGGCAATATTTGTTGCTGTGGGAGCTTTAACAGGAGTGCTGAATACAACAGTTGCACTGGTTAAACTGTTAAGTATAGCATGAGTAACCGTAGGATTAATAACACCGGAAATATTACGCCCCCAAACTTTAATATTATCAATACGGTTAGAACTTCCGGAATTGATTGCCCCACCACCAGCAGAAATTGTATCACGTTCATCCCAACGGAGATAAACAGAATCTTGGTTATTGCATGCGGTAGGCAATGTATCAGAAATAGTTGTCCATCCGCTTCCACCAATTCTTATAGTATCAACAGGAATATCAGTCCATACCCCTAGCTTTCCTATCCTATATTGAACTTTGAAATCTCTTGGTCCTGAGCCTGAACTTCTTTGAGAAGATGTATAGAAAATACTATCATGTCCTGTAGTATTAAACATAACCTGCCAGTATTTTGTATCAACTCCTGTTTTCCAGCTTGTGGCACTTGCACTATAAGTTGAAACTCCAGTATTAGTGAAAAATTCAGTGCCGGCAGGAGATCCCGCACCGACAATTCGAATAGCCTTGTTCAAATTAATTCCTAATCCTCCATCCGCAATTGAATCGTTGGTTGCATTTGTTGGGAATGACCATTTTACAATGGTGTCGTGAACTTGTGCGAGGCTTATCCCGTATGTACATACAAGGATAGCCATTAGTGTAATCATTTTCTTCATAGATATAGTTTTAGGTTAATAAATAATTTTGAATTTTCTTGTCAAAATTTTTTTCAGGATTGCAAAGGTGTAATATTTTTTCAATAAGAAAAAATATTTTGGTTCAATTCATTTGTTAAAAAATGTAAAAGTGAAGATTTAATAATAATCTTATTCTTTATATTTTTAGTATCTTTTCACATGTTTAATTGCTTCTTTACCAGTATGTTCTTTTTTCCCTTCAATTTGATTATACTAAAATATTTGCATTAAACTTCATTATTACTCGGATTTATTAATGAAATTACTGAAAATTTGTAATAGCATGTATGTGTTTTTACCTAGATTTGTTATGATAAATTTCCCGGGTAATATTTTTGTGAGAAATAATTCGTAAATGTCTTTTTTTTAATAAAATAATATTATATCTTTGTAATGTTATTTTCCTTTTTTCATAAAACATCCATAATGATGTTTAATCATATTAGTTTGTTTTTTATTATTTTATCGTTATGTATTTTAACTTAACTTAATATAAGTAGTTATGAAAATGAAACGTATAATAATTACGGCAATATGGGTTATATCGATGTTCCACGTTGTTTCAATTGAAGCACAAGCCCCCGGTTGCCCCAGTATAAATGCCGGCCCTGATCAGAATGTTGACTGCACAAATCCTTGTGTCACACTCACCGCCACTGTTCTTGCTACAGGCACAACAGGAAGTTATTCCGTTTCGTCAATACCATATGCTCCGCCAGCCGCTTACGGTGGAGGAACTGGCGTAACTGTGCATGCAGATGACATGTGGTCGGGTGTAATTACACTTCCTTTTCCTTTTTGTTTTTACGGAAATCAATATACGCAGGTGGTAACCGGGTCAAATGCAATAACTTCTTTCGAATTATCGTATGCAGGGGCTTTTTGTCCCTGGGATCAAAGAACTCAAGGTACTATACCAACATCTAATTATCCTATAAACAGTATTATGTGGCCATACGAAGATGTTGACAATAGCAGTACAGGGGATTTTACATATGAACTTATAGGCACGGCTCCCTGCAGAATGTTAGTTGTCTCTGCTACTAATATTCCGTATTATGGCGGCGTGAATAGTATAAACACAAGCTTTTGTACATCTCCTCCGATTTATGCTACAAGCATGTTGGTACTTTATGAAACTACGAATGTAATAGAAATTTATAACCAGAATAAATATGTCTGCTCTGGATGGAATGACGGCTATGCTATAGAAGGAATTCAGGATGCTACAGGCGCAAATGCCGCTTTTGTACCCGGCAGGAACAATACCCAGTGGACAGCAACTAATGATGCATGGAGGTTTACTCCAAATGGAACACCGAATTATACAGTAACATGGTGGCAGGGTGCAACCCAGATAGCTTCCGGTATTTCCACTACCGTTTGTCCAACTTCTACAACTACATACACAGCACAGGTAGTCTATAATCTTTGTCCGGGCGGACAACTAACATTGACTGATGATGTCGTTGTTAATGCTGTTATCACAGCACCCACTCCTACCATTACAGGTACTTTATCAATTTGTTCGGGAAGTTCGACAACACTGGATGCGGGCAGTCCCTATTCATCCTATTCCTGGTCAAATAGCGCAAATACTCAAACCATTACTGTTTCTCCTGTTGTTACCACAACCTACACTGTTACCGTTACAAACAGTTCGGGCTGCAGCGGAACGGCATCAGTTGTTGTTAATGTTAATTCCCTTACTCCTGCCATTACGGGTCCTTTATCAGTTTGTTCGGGAAGTTCAACAACACTGGATGCGGGCGGTCCCTATTCAACCTATTCCTGGTCGAACAGTGCAAATACACAAATCATTACTGTTTCGCCTGTTATAGCCACAACATATACTGTTACCGTTGTAAACGGATCAGGCTGCACAGGAACGGCATCAGTTGTTGTTAGTATAAATCCAAACCTTTCTCCTGCCATTACAGGTATTTCATCAATTTGTTCGGGGAGTACAACAACACTGGATGCGGGAGGTCCGTATTTTTCCTATTCCTGGTCGAACAGCGCAAATACGCAAACCACTTCTGTTTCACCTGTTGTTAACACAACCTATACGGTTACCGTTTCAAACGGGTCAGGCTGCACGGGAACGGCTTCAGAGGCTGTTGCTGTAAATGTAAACCCTACTCCTACCATTATAGGTCCTCCATCAATTTGTTCGGGAAGTTCGACAACACTGGATGCGGGGGGAGGATTTTCATCCTATTCCTGGTCGAACAGTGCAAATACACAAACTACTACTGTTTCGCCTGTTGTTGCCACAACCTATACAGTTACCGTTTCTACCGCTGCAGGTTGTACAGGAAGTACATCAATTGCTATTAACATATCTGCAAACCTAACTCCTGCCATTTCAGGTCCTTTATCAGTTTGTTCGGGAAGTTCGACAACACTGGATGCGGGCGGTCCCTATTCAACCTATTCCTGGTCGAACAGCGCAAATACACAAATCATTACTGTTTCGCCTGTTGTTGCCACAACCTATACAGTTACCGTTTCAAACGGATCAGGCTGCACGGGAACGGCATCAGTTGTTGTTAATATAAATCCAAACCTTACTCCTGCCATTACAGGAATTTTATCAATTTGTTCTGGAAATTCGACAACACTGGATGCGGGTGGTCCATATTCAACCTATTCATGGTCGAACAGTGCAAATACACAAATCATTACTGTTTCGCCTGTTGTTGCCACAACCTATACGGTTACCGTTTCAAACGGGTCAGGCTGCACAGGAACAGCATCAGAAGCTGTTACTATAAATCCAAACCCTACTCCTCCAACCATTACTGGTCCTTCATCAATTTGTTCTGGAACTACGACAACACTGGATGCCGGAGGAGGATATTCAAACTATTCCTGGTCGAACAGTGCAATTACACAAACCATTACTGTTTCACCTGTTGTAGCCACAACATACACTGTTACCGTTACAAACGGATCAGGCTGCACTGCAACGGCATCAGAAGCTGTTACTATGAATCCAAA
>JBEKEO010000064.1:0-17217 GCA_050013795.1 Bacteroidales bacterium | reverse complement strand
CTTCGACCAAGCAGCACGTTACAATATGGTTTTGAAATTAAAATATTTGATTGTTACAAATGGTTTGGAACATTACTGTTGCGAGATAGACTTTATAGAAAATAGATATTCATTCCTGGAAATCATTCCGAATTATAATAATATATTGTGAGTAAAAAAGCGTACAGGTGACGTTAAAAGTTCTTTAGGTATAGTAGTTAGTTCAGTTTGTGACAATATGAGTTCATAATGTGACAATATGAGTTCATAATGTGACAATATAAGTTTATAATGTGTCATTATGAGTTTATGGTGTGTCAACATGAGTTCCGAACATGTGTTGTAATGCAGTTTCGGAGGTGGAAGTCCTGCCTGTCCGCCTGCTTTGCCGGTAGAAAATAGATCATAATAAACCTTGATTTTTGATTGTTTGTTTTGTATCTTTGGCGAAAAATATAATATGAAGAAAAATTTTACCTCATATCTGACTTTCCTGTTTATATTATTCATTTGCGAAAATATAGTAGCGCAGGGAAAATATTTTAAGATGCCATCTAATTTCACTGCAGATGATTATATGGCGAATACCATTATTTTCAAAGTAAAACCGGAATTCAGATCATCATGTCAGGAAAAGGCAATCAACAGTTTCAAAGCAAATAATATCTTTTCAGTAATTGGCGCTTATAATATAAAAACAAAGTTTCCGGGAAAAACACCTCCTACTGAAAGAATAAACAAATATGGCGAGAAACTAGTTGACCTTTCTTTAATTTATGAATGTAAGTATTCTTCAAATATAACCTTGGAATCTGCAATTAATAAGTTGTATGCTACAGGAATGTTTGAATATGTACAACCCCATTACCTACCTCATTTGTTATATGTTCCAAATGACCCATATGCTGATACTACTTTACCAAGTTATATTAGGCAATGGCATTTAAAAACCATTCATGCTTATGAAGCATGGAGTATTCAACAAGGCGATACTAATATAGTGATAGGTATTGTTGATACTGGTACAGATACATCAAACGCTGATTTATTGGATAACATAAAAATAAACTATGCAGATCCTATTGATGGTATTGATAATGATAATGATGGTTTTATAGATAATTATTATGGATATGATTTGGCAGATAATAACTACAGCCCTCAATGGAATTATTATCCGAATGCACCGCATAATCTTGGGCATGGTGTTTTTGTTTCTGGTTTAGCTGCGGCTAAAACAGATAATTCTAATGCCGGTGCAGGCGTTGGTTTTAAATGTAGGTACCTGCCGGTTAAAATTGCGGACACTAATGGTGTATTAACAATGGCTTATGAAGGTATTGTTTATGCTGCCGAGCATGACTGTTCAATTATTAATTGCTCATGGGGAAGCGAGGGCACTGATGGTCCTTATGGACAAGACATTGTCAATTATGCTACTAATAACATGAATGCATTGGTTGTTGCAGCATGCGGCAATGCCAATGATTCTTATCCCTGGTATCCTGCCTCATATGATAATGTATTAAGTGTTGCCGCTACAGATATAAATGATCATAAATGGATAGATCCTTCCGGAAGCGGTTCAAGCTATGGAATAAATGTTGGTATTTCGGCTCCGGGGGACAGTGTTTGGTCGAATTGGATTACTGGTTTTATTCATTCATCAGGAACTTCCTTTGCTGCTCCTATAGTTTGCGGGGCTGCTGCAATTGTAAAAGCCCAGCATCCTCATTATTCTGCCATACAAATCGAAGATCAGTTAAAAGTTACCGCAGATAATATTGACAATATTCCTGCAAATATTCCTTACGCAGGTTTGTTGGGTGCAGGAAGGCTTAATATGTTTAAGGCGCTTACAATAAATAATATGCCTTCAATTGTTATGACATCAAATTCGTTGAAGGATCATAATAATATGAGTTTTGAGGGTGGCGATACAATAAGCATTTCCGGCGAATTCAAAAACTATCTTGCTGCATCGTCTCCGTACCTTAATGTTACATTAGGCACCAGTAGCCCTTATGCAATGATCATAGATTCTGTTTCGAACCTTGGAGTGATTAGCCCTTTAGATTCGACAAATAATAACGGTCAGCAATTTGTTGTTAAAATACTGCCATCTGTTCCTGTAAGTACAGAAATTGATTTTAAGCTTACATTTTATGATCAGGGTTTGGGTTATAAAGCATATCAATATTTTTCCATAATTGTCAACATAGATTATTTTAATATTGATACTAATAAAGTTGCAACAACATTTACCAGTAAAGGAATGACAGGATATAACTTACCTGCCAGTTATTCACAGGGAATTGGATTTACTTATTATAACAGTCCTTCTTTATTAAATTGCGGTGGTTTTCTTGTGGGTATTTCTACTGCTCAGGTGTCGGATGATATTTACGGACAAGTATCCGGAATGTATGATACTGATTTTAAAACCATAAAAATCGCGCATAGGATTTTACCTCCGGTTGTTTCCGATTTTGATGCAGTAACAGCATTTAACGATAGCTTAGCAGGTTCATCGCGATTAGGAGTTGCAGTGACAAACAAAGCTTATGCATGGGCATCTTCTCCTAAAGATAAGTTTATTATTATGGAATATTCCATAAAAAATATAAGTGCAACCACTCTGTCTTCGCTTTATGCTGGCTTATTTATGGATTTTGATATTAGCCCGGATGGAGCTTATGACCAAATTGATTTTGATGCAACAAATAAAATGAGTTATACATATTCAACCAAGGGAGGAACTTATGCAGCAATAAAATTACTTTCTTCCGGGCAGCTTCATCATTTTGCTTTTGATAAAGATGGTACATCCTATGGAACTAATACTCCTTCGAGTATTTGTATTAAATATGGTTTTAGCAGTGTTGACAAATATACAGCCCTGTCAACAAGTCCAAACAGAAATGAAGCCGGTTTCGCAAGTACGACTGGAAATGATGTAGCCGATATGATAAGTTCGGGTCCTTTTATACTCCAATATCCAGGAGATTCAGTAATTGTTACATTTGCATTCTTTCAGATATAAAGAATTCAGCAATAGAAGCTGATAAGCTATATAACCACACCGGAATCAATGAAAGTTCATTAAACAGTGCTGTCCAGCTTTCAGATATTTATCCTAATCCTTCTAACGGAAATGCATTTGTAAATCTTTATCTACCTTCTTCTATGGTTGTTGATCTCAGTTTGTTTGATCAGGAAGGGAAAAAATTACAGACCATAGTATATGCGGAATTTACTCAGGGAAAACATACTTTAAATATTCCAACTAAAGATTTAATATCAGGCATTTACCATCTGCGCCTTGTCTGTGGAAATATTGTCCTTTCAAAGGATGTAACCATTATTAAATAATCCCGTTAAAACGAACAAGATACATTATCAAATTCGGAATTTATGATTGAAAATCTTCCGGTTGAATTTGTTAACTTTATTATCGTAACCTTGTTTGCCCTGATCATAGGGCTTGCACAACGACGACTGCATCCCAGAAGCATTGATTTTAAACCCTTCGGAACCGACAGGACGTTCACGTTTATGGGTATCATGGGGTACATATTATGTATCATCACACCTGGCAATTTTACGCTTTTCCTTGGAGGTGGGCTTGCCCTGATTGTTTTCCTTGCAATATATTATTATTTCCGTTTGGTTAATTTTAAAATTTATGGTCTTACAACCATAATAGTAGCTTTATTGACATATTGCCTTGCACCACTCGTAATTACACAGCCTAAATGGCTTTTTATGCTTGTAGTGGTTACGGTTTTGATTTTTACAGAACTTAAAGAATCATTTGGCGCTATCTCAAAAAAGTTCGATAAGGATGAGTTTCTTACTCTTGCAAAATTTTTGGTCATCGCTGGTGTCATCCTACCTATAATTCCCGACACACCAATCGTTTCATTTCTTAGCATTACTCCCTATAAAATCTGGCTAGCGGTAGTTGTTATTTCAGCAGTTTCCTATTTAAGTTACCTGTTAAAAAAATTCGTATTTAAAAATTCAGGGATTCTAATTTCGGGTATTCTTGGTGGTTTATACAGCAGCACGGCTACCACAATCATTATGTCGAAGAAAAGCAAGAACCCATGTGGGTCAGCTAGTCATTATGCGGGTGCTATAATACTTGCTACATGCATGATGTATTTGCGTGTATTAATAATTCTTATCATTTTTAATCCTGAATTATGCTCTGTCCTCTTATTGAGTTTTGTGATACTGATCATTGTTTCCGGTATTACTGCATTTGTCATAATTAAATTAAATCACGAACCAAATATCGCTGATGAAATAATAGAAGATGATAAAAACCCCCTTGAATTTAAAGTGGCATTGTTATTTATGTTTTTATATGTGGCTTTTACCTTTGTTACATGGTACGTTATTTCTAATTTTGGTTCTCATGGTTTGAATATTTTATCACTGGTCGTTGGTGTTACAGATATAGATCCTTTTTTAATCAATTTATTCCAAGGAAAATACATTGTTGTTCAGAATGTACTTGCACTTGCTACCTTGCAGGCATTAATCAGTAATAATATAGTTAAAGCAATTTATGCAGTTTCGTTTGCCGGAAGCAGAATAAGGAAAAGAATTATCATAGGGTTTGCTGTCATTATTCTTACAAACATTATCCTGGCTATAATTATATATCATTTTTAAAAAATGATATTTGTAGCATTTGAGAATATTTATTAGCCAATGATTACCAAAACAATTTCATTAATAGATCAGCCTTTTCATATCTCAGTAGCTCACTGGTTGGCGGTAAGGATTTCTGAAAGCATCCTGGAATATTGTGTTTTTGATTCATCAGAGAAAATGATTGTTGCGATTGAATCATGGAATATTGATATTGTTGATGAGGTAGGCGCATCGGCAGATACCTTAGGAAAAATTAAAAGCAATTCAGTTATCATAAATAATGAATTTGCAAGAACTATTATAATTCCTGATAATCCCGTATATACTTTTATTCCAGACAATTTATTTGTCTCCAGAGAAGCTAAGAGATACCTTGAATTCACGCATACCATTTCAGCAAGTGAAATGATAAGCATTGACAATATAGCAGAACTGGCTGTTAAAAATATTTATATGTTTCCGTTTGAAGCCGACAGTTTCTTAAGGAAATCTTTTTCGAAGTTAGAATACAGACATATAATAACTATACTTGTAAAGACTGTTTTAAAAAATAAAGCATTGCAGGATAAAGTTCTTATAAATTTCGGGAAACACAGGATGGATATAGTTATTGCAATGGCGGGGAAATTGAAATTCTGTAATTCATTCAGGTTTGAAACACATGAAGATATGCTTTATTTCCTTCTTAATGTATACAAACAACTCGGATTTAATACTAATATTATGCCTGTATTGCTTGAGGGTGATATTGAAAAAGAGTCTTCTAAATTTCAATTGATTTATAAATACATAAGGAATGTTTCATTAACCGGCAATACTGATAATATTAAATTTGCACCATTATCTGCAGCGATTCTGCCTCACAGATATTTCACATTGTTTAATTCATTTGCATGCGAATAGTTAGCGGAACACATAAAGGGCGGCAGATACATCCTCCTTCAAACCTACTTGTAAGGCCTACAACAGATTTTGCCAAGGAAAGCCTTTTCGATATACTTGTAAACCGCGTGAATTATGATGATCTGAATGTACTTGACCTTTTTGCCGGAACAGGTAGTATTTCTTTTGAATTTGCATCAAGGGGGGCAAAGGATATTACCTCCGTTGATATGAATTACAAATGCGTGGAATTCATCAGAAGGACCGCTGCCGATTTCGGTTTTGCCAATATCCGTCCAGTGAGGGCGAATGTGCTTTCTTTCCTTGATTATTGTAAAATTAAGTATGACCTGATATTTGCCGACCCCCCTTATGATTTGAATGCCATCATTACTGTTCCCGATAAAGTGATGAATAACCAACTTCTAAACAAAGAAGGGATGCTTATCCTGGAACATTCACGTGAACAAGATTTTACTAAGCATCCGCTATTTACTGAACACAGGATCTATGGCAAAGTGAATTTCTCCTTCTTTAAACAGGCGTAATTCCAAATTCCATTATTTGATTACAACAACTTTCTTATTATAAGTAATTCCATTACAGGAAACATTCAGTAAATATACTCCTGCAGGCAAAGTCCTTGTGTCAATAATAAAGCTGTTTCCAAGAACAATATCAATGTTATTGCAGCAATAAACTTCTTTACCAAATTCATTGAATAATCTAGTGGATGGATTCTTTCCTGGCACCTCATTAAATACTATATTAAGTTTATCTGTAATCGGGTTGGGGAAGAAATTCATTGAAACATCCTTCTGTTCATTAATGCCGACAAGTATTTTAGGCATAAGGTTTACGCTTTTCATGGCAGTGACAGTGTTGCCCCAGCTATCATGCATAACCAGTTCCAGAACATATTGTCCTGCCGTCAAACCGTGGGTGTTCCATACTCCCAGGGTATCGTCATACTTTGCATGAAGCGAATCGGTAATTATTTGGGTCCATGTGGTTGTGCTGTTCAACTGGTAAAATAACTCGTAGCTGTGGAAATTCATCCACGTACTTGTTGCTGTTTTCATTATCCACGCAGAACCGGTAACGGTTGCTGCTGAATCTGCATAGGCGCTGAAAGGCTCTTGTATTAATGCATACCACGCACAGGAATTATCCAGGAAAGTGGGTTCCTGCTGCACACTGCTTTGTATGACCATGACGACCGAACTCTGCACAGCCATCGGTACGCCATTCATCTGCGAAGAATAGGCAAACACCAGTATTCCCGAACCCTCACCGCGAACATCACACATAGCCGAGCAGTCTCCGGCAAAAACCAAACTTGTATCAGTACACCACATATAACCTCCCGAACCGTCGCAGGTAAAGTCTGTCCCGTTAAGCGAGGAAGTTTGTTCAGTGCCTATTTCGCCCACTATGCAGCCGCTCAGGTTGACATGTGTTTTATCCATCGGATAAATGCTCCATGTTTGCACGCTGCAGTTGTTCAGTTGAAGATGACGGTCGCTAAGGTTTGCAGTAAAAGTAGTGTAGGTTGAATTATCAACAAGCCCGTTTACCGCAATGGTGTCGCTTCCTGTAAACCACAAGCCAATAGAGCGTATAGTTGAATTATTGATGGTAACATTGGAACCCGTGGATGGCATCAAGCCCCACATCACATTGGTGCAGGTGTCAAGCGCTATTGAATATTCTACTCCTTTAACGCCTGTAATCGTTTTGTTGAAAGTATATGTGTTAAGCGTATCACCTTTTGGGAAAGTAAAATTTATTACTGCTGTATCAGGAAACTGGTGCCAGAGCAGCACTGTGTTCGCATCCCGGAAGCTAAGCTGCGCCGAATCGGTTATTACATACTCACCCGCCTGGTTAGTTCCGTTAATGATAAACTGTGCATTGCTAGCCGTACCGTTGGTTGTAAAACCATTATTATGCACGTTTGTCAATTCTAATATGGAATTGCTTCCAATAAACACGTTATGCGAAAGCCCGCTGTGGTCAATAGTAGAATTGTTGTAATGAATTACTCCTCCATCTATTGCTAAAAGTGAACGCTGGTAAAAATATTGCTGCGGAATATAGAGGTACGATGAATCGGCATACAGCTTTGAATTACTTCCAAACACATAAATATCGCCGAGTATGGTGGCTGTGGAATGGCGAAAATGAAGGAAGCCGCCGTTCAGTACCAATATGGGACCGTTGTGGGTATAAGAGCCTGTAATAATTACCGTATCGGTAACTACAAGGGTATCGTGGAGGAGAATGGTATCGATAGCACGAATATTCTTTACCCGTAAAGAGTTGTATAATGAAGATGATTTGAGCGATTGCTGAAACTTCATAATTTGCCTGATGCCTGATATATTGGAAGTGTTTGCTGTAGCATGAAGTTGCATTATGTTACCTGTGTTTTGATTTAGATACGCAGTTTTGGTAAGAGCATCTATTTGCTGTTGCGGGAAATGGAAAGTTCCCTGTTGTGCAATAGCAACGCTAACAATTAAGGCAAGCAGCAGTGAAAAAAGAATGCGAGCTTTCATAAGGAAGTATTTGGTGAATAAAGATAGATATTTTTCTCAATTTCCAAGTTTCTGAGACAATTAATAACTATTAAGAAATTAAATAATTTATATCATTCTAACGGTTTTCACCGCTCTTAAAATTTCTCGTTTACCGGCAGGGCCGGTGAGTTTTGTAATAGCGAAGCCTGTTTCCTTTAATGCTCTTTTCACATCACCTTTGGTGCAATAAGTGGTCAAAACAGCATTTTCTTTCATGGCAGCATAAATGAATGAGAATATTTCCTTAGTCCACATTTCTGGCTGTATGGCAGGAGAGAATGCATCAAAATAAACTAAATGGAAAGTATTGGAAGGAAAATTTATTTTAGCTGCATCAGCATTTATCTTATGTAAAATAAATCCGGGACTTATTTCAACTTCTGCATTCCATCCGGAACGATGCATGTTTAAGAAAACCGTGAGTTGAACATTTAATAATTCAGGATAGTTCAATTGTGTATAAATTTCTTCTTCAAGAGGGAAAGCTTCAACAGCAGTGTATTTGCAGCTCGCATTCATTTTTGCCAGTTCCATCAACGTAAGCAGGGCATTCAATCCTGTGCCGAAACCTATCTCAAGAATGTTCAAATGTTTCTCATAGTTCGATACATATTTCAATCCGGTATTGATATATACATGCTGCGATTCCGCAATGGCACCATACACGGAATGATAATGTTCGTTTGTTCCAGGGACATTCAGCGTATGGGAACCATCGACAGTTGTTATTATTACGCATTTCATTTATCATATAAAAGTAAAGAATTATTTCAAAATGGTATACCATTTTGAAAATAAATTTAACTTTGTAAATAAGATATAAAAAAAACAATAAGCTTTAAACAATATCCCTATGCTTGAATTTCTGAAACTTGAAAATGTATTGTTTCTGGATATAGAAACAGTTCCCATGTGCTCTGAGTTCGACAAGATGCCAGAGATATTTAAAAAATTATGGGCTAGAAAGTCCGAATTCCTTTCAAAAAAACCAGAGGATACTGCTGCCACGCTTTATTCAAGAGCGGGAATTTATGCTGAGTTTGGTAAAATAATATGTATTTCTGTTGGTATGGTTAATACAACGGATGGAAAACTTAGTTTAAAATTAAAATCATTTTATGGTGACGATGAGAAGAAGATACTGAATGATTTTATTAAGCTTATAAATACCCAGTATAACAGAAAAGAGAATATACTGTGCGGGCATAATGCAAAGGAATTCGATATTCCCTACCTTTCAAGAAGAATGATGGTCAATGGAATTAAATTACCCACGATGCTCGATCTTGCAGGAAAGAAGCCGTGGGAAGTAGCTCACCTTGATACGATGGAATTATGGAAGTTCGGCGATTATAAAAATTTTACTTCACTCGAATTACTTGCCAATCTATTCGGAATACCCACTCCTAAAGATGATATCGATGGAAGTGATGTTGCCTGGTTTTATTATAATTAAAAAAATATCGACCGCATTGTGAAGTATTGCCAGAAGGATGTGCTTACCGTTGTTCAGCTTATACTGAAATACCAGGGAAAACAATTGATACACGAAGAAGATGTAACTGTATTATAGGAAAATCTCAATTTTTTTTTGCTAATTTTCGGAGAATCAGTTCTGTTGTCCTGTTAATAACTATTTTCGACTAATCAGCATTCAACTAACGACCCATTTAGTATTTTTGACGCATGAATGAAATAATAAATCCCCAACAGGAATCTGCAAGAAAAAGGGTAAAAAAGACCATTGCAAGTCCTGCTGTTTTTGAACATGGTAAACTACCGCCGCAGGCGGTCGATTTAGAGGAAGCGGTTCTCGGAGCCATTATGCTGGAGAAAGATGCGCTTACTGCAGTGATTGATATTCTAAAACCTGAAGTTTTTTATAAAGAGTCGCATCAACGGATTTATCATGCTATTGTTGAGTTGTTCAACAAAAGTGAACCGATAGATATTCTCACAGTAACCAATCAGCTGAAAAAGAACGGTGACCTTGATCTGGCAGGAGGTGCATACTATATAACACAGCTTACTTCGAGGGTGGCTTCTTCGGCAAACATCGAATATCATACAAGGATCATTTCGCAGAAATATCTGCAGAGGGAACTGATCAGGATATCGTCCGAAATCATTCGTGATGCTTTTGAAGATACAACAGATGTTTTCGATTTACTTGACAGTGCTGAGAAAAATTTATTTTCAGTAAGCGAAGGAAATCTGAAGAGAAATTTCGAAGAAATGCCCGACCTTTTAAAGGAAGCTATTGAACAAATAAGAATAGCCGGCCGCACTGAAGATCACATGATGGGTGTTCCTACCGGATTTACAGAACTTGACAGGGTGACAGGAGGCTGGCAGAAATCCGATCTTATCGTTATTGCTGCACGTCCAGGTATGGGTAAAACAGCTTTAGTCATGTCGATGGCCAGAAATATGGCGGTAGATTATAAGAGGCCGGTTGCGTTCTTTTCCCTTGAGATGAATGCACTTCAACTGGTAACCCGTTTAATTTCGAGCGAAACTCAGTTGCCTGCTGAAAAGCTAAAACGCGGATTGCTCGAAACCTACGAGTGGGAACAACTCAATTCGAAGATAGCAAATCTTACTGAAGCACCGCTTATCATTGATGATACTCCTGCTTTATCCATTTTCGAGTTAAGGGCAAAGGCTAGAAGGTTAAAACAGCAAAAAGATATCAATTTAATAGTTATCGATTATCTGCAATTGATGTCAATTGGTTCGGAAAGCAGGGGAAACCGTGAGCAGGAGATCAGTAATATTTCCCGATCATTAAAAAGCCTTGCCAAAGAATTGAACATTCCTGTTATTGCTATATCACAATTAAGCCGCGCAGTTGAAACACGCGGCGGATCAAAAAGACCTATTCTTTCTGACCTTCGTGAATCAGGTGCGATTGAACAGGATGCCGACCTGGTTGTTTTTATTTACAGACCGGAATATTATAAAATTGAATATTTCGAAGACCAAGCCCCTACTAAAGATACTGCCGAAATTATAATAGCAAAGAACCGTAACGGAGCTACTAAAGATATCAGGTTGAAATTCGTCGGAAGATTTGCAAGATTTGAAAACCTTGAATCCGGTGATTTTGATTTATCTACATATCATCAGCCATATAATGAAAATGAACCATCAACTCTTACTATGCCTTCCAAAATGAATGAAATGAAGGATGATGACACCCCTGCACCATTTTGATCTGTTATTTGTTTTTGATATAAAACTCTAGCATCGGAGGAATTATTTGCAGTTATAAAATTTGTTAATTCCTGAGATTTGCATATTGAAAGGTGAAAAATTTCGTTACCTTTATACTTGAATTTTAAAACTTTCATGAAAAGATTTTTTTTCATACTTCTTATTTTTTCTCTCATCATACCTGCAAGAGCTAATTATATCCTTATTGCAATGGATGTTTCGCAGAAGAATCACCTGAAAGCATATGGGATTGCCTATTTTACATTGCAGCATGAAATAGAAGTAAGCTGGCTTCTGAATTACAAAGGGGGCAGCTTCATGATAAAATGGGCTGACATTATTGAAAAAGAATGTGTCATCAGGGGAGTATCCTATGAATTGATTGCCGATGCACAGGCTAGTGCCATACTTACCGAAATTTCCGATCCCGAAGTAAATATGGATGAGGTTAAGCTTCAGAAAGCGCCTAAGATTGCCGTTTATTCTCCTCCAAACAAAGAACCATGGGATGATGCGGTGATGCTGGCGCTGAAATATGCAGAGATTCCTTATACAGTAGTTTACGATGAGGAAGTGCTTTCTGATAAACTTCCTCTGTATGACTGGCTGCATATGCATCACGAAGATTTTACAGGACAATATGGGAAATTCTGGGCTGCCTATCAGTTTGCTTCCTGGTATAAGGAGGATGTGGCGCTTAGCGAAGCTATTGCACGAAAACTGGGCTATAACAAGGTTTCACAGCTTAAACTTGCTGTTGTGAAAAAGATACGTGATTTTGTTGCAGGCGGCGGATATTTGTTTGCCATGTGTTCTGCCTGTGACAGTTACGATATTGCCCTGGCTGCCGATGGTGTGGATATATGCGAAACGCAGTTTGATGGCGATCCTATGGACCCGAATGCACAGAAAAAGATAAATTATGATAACTGTTTTGCCTTTACCAATTTCAAACTGGTTACCAATCCGTATGAATACAAAATATCATCCATAGATGTTACAAGCACGCGTAAGGTAGCCAAGCAAAATGACTTTTTCACTCTTTTTGATTTCTCTGCTAAATGGGATCAGGTACCTACCATGCTTTGCCAGGATCATGTGCAGGTGATTAAAGGATTCATGGGACAGACGACAGCTTTTAATAAAGACCAGATTAAGTCGAATGTGCTGATAATGGGTGAATTTAAAGCTGCCGGTGAAGCAAGATACATACATGGCGAATACGGCAAAGGCACATGGACATTTTATGGCGGTCACGATCCTGAAGATTACCAGCATTTTGTGGGTGCTCCGCCTACCGACCTGAGTTTATATCCTAACTCACCAGGCTACCGACTGATACTAAATAATGTACTCTTTCCCGCTGCTAAAAAGAAAAAGCAAAAGACCTAAAAACAAAAAGTCCTTTAAATCTTAAGGGCTTTTTTAATAGTTTTTTCTAAGATAAATCAATGCTGAAAGCTAGCCACACTTTTGGGATCATGTTTATGACGGAAAAAGATGGTGAACAAAACAGCAACTATCAAGGCGTAAATTGAAAAAGTGAGCCATATCCCGTGCCAGTTCTTTCCCTGTTCAGTAGTAAAGTAATGGTCGATAACATAACCGCTTATCTTACTACCTAGGAATGCACCAACCCCGTTGGTCATCATCATGAACATTCCCTGTGCACTGGCGCGTATATTTGAATCGGTAGTGGTTTCGACGAATAAGGAGCCTGAGATATTGAAAAAATCAAAAGCCATCCCGTAAACTATGCAGGATAATATTATCATCCAGAAATATGAGGTAGAAGGATCACCGTATGCAAACAATCCAAAACGCAACACCCATGCGATCATGGAGAATAACATCACTTTCTTTATTCCAAAACGCCTGAGGAAGAAAGGAATGGTAAGAATAAACACTGTTTCGGAGATCTGTGAAATTGACATGATGATGGTTGAATATTTCACTACAAAAGAACTGGCATATTCAGGTATTTTCCTGAAATCGTCAAGGAAGGAGTCGCCGTACATATTGGTTAGCTGAAGTGCCGCTCCCAGGAACATCGCGAAAATAAAGAAGAGTGCCATTTTAAGATTGCCGAAAAGCTTGAAAGCATTCAGTCCGAGAAGTTCTATAATGGAAGCTCCCTTTGAAATAGACCGCTGAGGCGGACATTTGGGTAAGGTGAAGGAATAAATACCGAGTCCTATGGCTCCAACGGCTGCAATAACAAATTGTGTGGCATTGGCCTTGCTGCCTGATAAATTGGTGATCCACATAGCCACAATGAAACCTATGGTTCCCCAAACCCTGATAGGGGGGAAAACTTTTACAACATCATAATTATTCCTTTTAAGGATATTATACGAAATAGTGTTTGCCAATGATATAGTGGGCATGTAGAAGATCATGGCGGCAAAAATTATATAGAATAAGGTATCGGGATCGTTGACATAAGGCACATAAAACAGCACCGCGCCATATAATATGTGCAATATTCCATAAAGCCTTTCTGCATTCAGCCATTTGTCGGCTATGATGCCGGTAAGAGCTGGCATAAAGAGAGAGGATAAGGCTAAAGTGGAGAATATTGCCCCGAACTGGGCGCCTGTCCAGCCTTTGGCATTAAAGCAATAAGTGCCGATGGTGATAAGCCACGCGCCCCATACAAAGAACTGCATGAAATTCATTATTGTTAATCGAAATTTGAGGCCCATATTATTCTCCTTTTTGAGTTAATTAGTTTTTTTTGATGCTAACCAGAAGGCAAAAATAACCAAATAGTGCTTTTATTTGAACTTTTTAACTAGTAACCTCTTAAATAATTTTTGTTTTAATGGAAAAAGACAATATCTTTGCACCCTCAAAATATTATTCCAATGAAAAGAACATTTCAGCCATCACAGAGGAAAAGAAGGAACAAACATGGTTTCAGGGAAAGAATGTCGACAGCCAATGGCCGTAAAGTATTATCTTCACGCAGGGCTGCAGGCAGGAAAAAATTAACCGTTTCCGACGAAAAACTTCATAAGAAATAATTTCTTGCACTATGATATTTAAAAAGGGATGCATTTGCATCCCTTTTTTTGTTGTCTTTTCATGATTTTTATCCTAAAATCTTCCGAAAGTTTAAAACCCTTACCGTTAACTGATTAAATCCTACCGATAACTGGTTTATCCTTGACACAAGGCCATGCTGTTTCGTAACTTTACGTTGACAATTTTCTAGTACTAACATTTAAAACTTACAACTATGAAAACAACAACGAATAAGATTCTAAGAATCTTCGCCATGATGGCATTGGCAAAAAAAGCAGAAAAATCGCTTACATTTCCTGTAAAAGATGAATTATTTGATGCAGCATTCAAGGCTTTAATGGCGGACCTGGCAGTGCCCGATCCGCAAAGCAGTTCACCGCTTGTAGTTACTTATACAAGGCTCGGTGTTAATACCGGTACTATTTACAACCCGCTGGTGGCTTTGCTGGGTTCGCCAACCACAGCCAATAGCTGGGAAGAAGCGTACACAGCAGAAAAAGCCAAAGGCACAACCAACGAGACGCTTACATTACAGAAAAAAACGATTAAGAAAAATGCATTAAAATTAATCCGTGCCGAAAGAATTATTTTAAAGGAACTGGAAAAGGTTAACCCGGGCACGTTAACCGCACAGGATAAAAAGGTATGGTACATAGCCGAACCTAACCCTATTACTCCTGTTATGGATTTAATGCGTACGGCACACCCCGTGCCCAATTTAAGTATCCACGAAACCAAGAGTTTGCAGCATACCCTTGATGCTGTTAACCCGGAATCACCTAAGAGTAAGAGCCTGCCGGCAGGAATACAGTTTATATGGCTGAAGCGTTTTATAGGCGCTACAGCACCTACCGACCCCGACCTTTATTCGCATGTAATGTTCAGCGGAAGGTTTCGCTGCGTAAGCAACTTTGGCATGACCTACAAACGGCAGCCGGTTTGGTATATTGCCTGTTATATAAGCACTACCGGTGTTGTGGGTAATTTCTGCGATCCTCTTAATGGTACTGTTAATTAAGCTTTGAATGCCTTCAGGCATTCTTTTACCATTTTCTCACTCCCGCAAACCATTTGCGGGAGTTTTTTTGTTGATTATAGGGTTCCTTTTCCCGCTTGCGCAACACGATATGTGGCGTACTCAACACGATACGCAGCGTACTTAACACGATACACGGCATACTCAACACGATACGCGGCGTACGCAACACGATATGCGGCATACTCAACACGATATGCGGCGTACTCAACACGATATGCGGCGTACTCAACACGATACGCGGCATACTCAACACGATACGCGGCGTACTCAACACGATACGCGGCGTACGCAACACGATATGCGGTGTGCGCAACAGGAAATGCGACGTGCGCAATAGAAAATGCGGCATCCTCAACTGCCGAAACCACTAAAGTATATGCCGATGGTGCTTAGGGGAGTGCCATTACTAGAATTTGAGTTGGGGAAATAGCTTAAGTAAATATTTTTGGTAAATTGCTTGATTTAGAATAGATAATGTAATATCTTTGGAGTTGTTTAAATTTTGAAGCTATGAAAAAACTGTACATAATACTATTGCTCGCCATTATTTGCTTAAGTAATGCTTTTGCTCAAAGCGAACAAGGTGTTATACCAAATGACACACACAACGAAGCTATATTTACCGGAAACAATCCAAAAGGCAGGTCATCGCATTTTAATAAACAATCGGCATGTAACAATCCAATTACTAAACACATTGGTGATGCTCCAAAATCATTAATATGTTTGTATGATAGTATTTACTATTGGTCTTTGGATACTTCTAATGATGTATGGAACGTTGGTTATAAAACAACAAATTTTGTTTATGATGTACACGGTAACGAATTAAACGAAACAGATATGAACTGGTCTGGCTCTGTTTGGTGGACCACTGAATTTTACACATTTACTTATGATGCAAACAATAACCGGACAAGTGAAACAGTAAAACATTATGAAAAAATAATTTCTACCTATGATGGACAAAATAATCTAACTAGTTATATATGGCAAAACTGGGACACTAACAGTACTTCATGGGTTAATTATAATAGAGAATTATTTACTTATGACATACATAATAATAGGATAAGTACATTATCAGGTCAAAACTGGGACACTAGCAGTACTTCATGGGTGAACAGCGGTAGTTCATATCTTTCAACTTATACATATGATGCAAATAATAATGAGATAAGTAATTTATTACAAACATGGAATGGTGTTTCATGGGATAATTATCAGTTATATACATATTCGTATAGTATGAGCAATGAAAGGTTAACTGATTTATTTCAAACATGGGGTGGTTCAAACTGGAGGAATTATAGTATAGACAACTATACCTATGATATACATCATAATCGTATCTGTGATTCTTCTCAAATATGGTACACCTCTACCTCATCATGGGATAATTCACAGAAAAGCACTTTTACCTATGATGCACATAACAACAGAATTAGTCAGTTAGACCAAAAATGGAATAGCACAGCATGGGTTAATTCGGATATTAATACTTACACTTATGACGTTAACAATAACATAACAAGTTCTTTATATCAGACCTGGAATGGGACAGCATGGGTAAATTCAAACATAGATGCTTATACATATGACCCAAGCAATTTCAAGGAAAGTTATTCATATAAAGGATGGGATAGCGCAGGAACTACCTTTATTTGGGGTGATAGTGCTTATTATTATTTTCATACTATAACAGGGGTATATAATTTTGTTGAACAACAACAGGAAAGTATTTCAATTTATCCTAATCCTGCAAATGATAATTTAACTATAGTAGCCCCGCAGAGTGCAGTAATAGAAATCACAAACATCCAAGGT
>JBEKEO010000063.1:0-14564 GCA_050013795.1 Bacteroidales bacterium | reverse complement strand
AACAATTTTCTATAAAAAAAGCGGCGATTTCTCGCCGCTTTTTTTTATTCGTATTTATAAATCAAATCCTTCAGTCGGCTTTCAAGCGCTTTCATTATCATACTATCCTTATCATCGGAAACATGCATGCTTTCTTTTTCCACGTTATTTTCAAGCACCTTCATTTCTTCTCCTATAATTTCAATAAGCAGTCCACCGGGCAGAAGTTGTGCTTTTAGTGTATCTTCAACTGCATGAGAAGCCTCATCAAGAATTATCACGTCGGCGCCCTGATGCAAAGTGCCGTAATCGTATATGTCGTCTTTGGAGTGTGCGAAAAGTGCGAAATCGAGTTTGGGATTGCGCAATATTATCTTAACATTCTGGTCGTGTTCCTTATTATTAAAGAAATACCTTCCGTTAAAGAAAACACCGTTTTCGTTTAGGCTGGCAAAAAAAATGTCTTTCTTTATATCATGCAGTTTATTGTTTATCATACCTGCAAGATTATCCGATACCTGGTTACAGGCAATGATAGGAATTCTTCCCGAGCCTTCCTTGGGGAAATGGGTAAGCATTATCTTTTCCGGTACATCAATTGAACCACCATAAGCAGGGGCAAGGTGCATGAACACTCCGGGGCCTGCATTAATTTCAATGATACCGAAATTACCATCCCTCCATGATTTTGAAATATCAGCCGAAAGAACATCTATACCTAAACATTTCACGTTAAAATAACCTGCTATGTCTTCAACAAGCTGAACATTGTCGGGATGAATTTTTTGAGTGACATTGATAGAAACACCTCCGGCAGAAATATTAGCAACACGGCGAAGTGTAATTTTTTCATCTTTCTTGGGAACACTTGAAAGCGAAAGATTCTGAAGTTTTAAATATTCTTTCAGGTTATCGTCAACTTTAATTTTGCATAAAGGTGAACGGGCATTGTCCAAACGAATCAGTTTATCGTTTTCAACTTCAATAAGTTTTTCTATAGTATTAACTCCATCGCCATCAACAAAAGCAGGAACTCTTTCAAGCGCTGCAACAAATTTCCCGCCTACGGCAAGCAGCCTGTGGTCAGTGCCATATACCTGCTGCTGAACGAGTGCACCTGCAAATTTCTGTCCTTCTGCTTCAGCCGATGCAGTAATTTTGTTGAAGGCTTTTCTTACTTCTTCTTCGCTTTCAATTCCTGTGGTAACGCCTTGTCCTTTATGACCTGCAACGGGTTTCACAACAACCGGGAATCCAAGTTTCAACGCTTCTTTCACTATTTCATCTTCATCATAACAGTTCTTGCCGATAGGAGTGGGGAAGCCGCATAACATCAGGAAATCAGCAACCATATCTTTATACATGGTGAATTCTGTATCTTTTATTCCGTCAGTATGGAAGGTTGTTGAACGCCCCCTTAGTTGTTTCTTTCCATATCCCCACTGGAATTCGTTTTCTTCGAAAAGATAAGTCACGGGAATATTTAACTTCACACCGGCCTCTACTAATGAATAAATTGTCGGTCCGCCAAATAATGTCTTATCAAAAGCTGCCTGTAGTTTCAGGAATTCACCGGCAAAGTCGAATTGTTTATTTGCAGAAATAGCACGGAACCAGTCGCTGGTAAGGTATGCGGCATCTTCGGCAACATATTTATCCAGATATTCAATGGCAACCACATAATCCTCCCCGTCGTTACTTATGGCATATTTATTAACATAAAGGTCAATATCCATCTTCATCACATGCAGCAATACTTCGCAGAAAAGATCAATCATATACGGTGTTTCTTTCTGTGCAATTTTGGGAATAAGCTTAGAAACTTCCTGTTTGAAGTAGTCAACTGATTCTCCAGCTGGGGCAATGAAAATATTAAAGACCAGAGCTTGCCTGTCAAGGTATAAGTTAGGACCGTTATAAGGATAGAATTTGCTCAATGTAAAATCATTCGCCCTGTAAAATTCATTCCTGTATTTTTTCAGTTCTTTGTTCTCTTCTTCGAATTGCTGCCTTACAGCATTGATAAGCTGCTTTGCTACTTCCAGGTTATCGTCTTGTTCGATGTTGTTTTCCATGGTGTATCTTGTTATATTTGTTTATAATTAATTTTATCTGATATTTCTCAGTTCGTCAATAAATCTTCGGAGTTCTTCTTCAATGGTGTTTTTGGTTTGAATTTCTTTATCAAGCTTTTCCTGCAAACGGTCTAAATCTTCTTTCAAAAGCTCGTTATCACGTTTGAGGGAATCAACCAGACCTGAATCGGGTGAGGGAATACTTTTTAATTCATTTTCTTTTTCAAGGAGTTTTTCTTCAAGTACCCTTTTCTCACGAAGTTCTTCATTTATTCTCTCATCCAAATCGTTTATCTTATTTCTCAGCCTTTCATTTTCTTTTGTTACTTCATCAATGTCCGAGGCAACTGAGACAGGAATATTCTTCAATTCTTTTTCCATATCAGCCATTTTTTCTTCAAGAGATTTCCTATCCCTGGATTCTTTTTCAGCTAATTCTTTATAATCGTTAATCTCCTTTTTAGCGGCATCACGCTCTTTTGAAATTGTATCGAGCAGTTGAGTTTTATCAAATATTTCTTTTTCAAGCAGAAGTTTTTCTTTTGAGAAATCAGGAACATTAGTGTTTGCTTCTTTTAACTTCTTCTCATAATCATTTTTAACAGTCGATAATTGGACCTGCAATTGAGTACATTCATTCAACTTTTCGTTTAATCTTTTTTCAAGAAGGGCTTTTTCAGCGTTCTGAGAGTCAATTTTAGCCTGAAGGTTTTTCACTTCTTTGGAAACATTTTCTTTTGCTGCAGCTATCTCTTTTTGCGCATTTACCTTCATCACTTCCAGTTCTTTTTTAGCTTTATCTATAGCTTCCTGATTGTCTTTTTTTATTTTGTCGATTCCTTTTATTTGAGCCTGTAGTTTTGTTTTCTTTGAATTTGCAATTAAGAAAAGAATCAGGAATAATATAAGGACAATAAGCAATACTCCGCCTCCGATGATACCATAAAAGAATAATTTATTATTTGCCTGAACATCTTTTTCTAATGCGTCTTTATCATTCCTGACATTATTGGCTGCTCTTTTTAAGCTGTCGGCTTTGTTTTCCAGTGAATCAAGGTAAACTTCTATAATAGGTTTATCAGCAGAAATAAGTTCTTCCTGGGCTTTAACCAAACCCTTGAGTGATTCATTGGTGGAGTCGGTAATGGTTGTTTTATATACATTCAGGTTCTCAGTAGCTTGCCTGCGTTTAATTAAAATGGTTTTATTCTGGTTGGCAAATAAACTGCAAGTGATGCCTGACAGAAGCATAAATATGCTTAATGTAATTACTCTTCTCATATGAATTTGATTTTCCTGTTTTACAAAGTAGTGATGACAAAAGTAGAAATATTTCAGCTTAATCCAAATGGCCAAAATTAAAAAAGTGTTAAATAATAATAAAGACAATGCATTCTTTAAAGCTGAAATTGCTTTCGGAATAAATAATTACTTTTACCTGTCTAATTTATTTCATCATGAAAAGAATATATTTAGCTCTCTTTATTATTTATGCAGGATTGAATGGGGTTACTGCCCAGCAATCTGATTCCATTATGATTAAGAAAATATTCAGTACTGCGCTTTCTGATAGCACTGCCTATAAAAACCTCAAATATTTATGTACAAAGATAGGAGGGAGGCTTTGTGGTTCTCCCCAGGCGGCAAAAGCGGTTGAATGGGCAAAAAAAGTTCTTCAACAAATGCAGCTTGATTCTGTATATACCCAGAAGGTAATGGTTCATCATTGGGATAGGGGCGAAAAAGAAACTGCCGGTATTGTTTCTGCAAAACTTGGTTCGAAAGATGTCAGCATATGCGCTTTGGGTGAATCTGTCGGGACAGCTATTAATGGTATTACTTCACAGGTTGTGGAAGTGAAAAATTTTGACGAACTGAAAAAACTTGGCAAAGAAAAAGTTTCCGGAAAGATTGTCTTCTTTAACAGGGCTATGGATCCTGCAGAGTATAATACTTTTGAAGCATATGGAGGCGCTGTTGACCAGCGGGGACATGGTGCAATAGAAGCTGCCAAATACGGTGCCATTGGCGTTATTGTCCGTTCAATGACTTTGGATGATAATAATATTCCCCACACAGGAATTATGCGTTATGATACTACCATTACTAAGATTCCTGCTGCTGCCATCAGCACAAAAGATGCCAACCTGCTAAGCGACTGGCTGAAGAAAGATACAGATTTGCAGTTTCATTTTAAAATGAACTGTAAAATGCTGCCTGAAGCAGAATCTTATAATGTGATTGGAGAGATTAGAGGTAGCGAGTCACCTAAAGAAATCATAGTTGTTGGTGGTCATCTTGATTCCTGGGATATTGCACAAGGCGCACATGATGATGGAACTGGAGTAATGCATTCCATTGAAATGATGAGGTTAATAAAAGTATTGAAGATAGTGCCAAAACATACTATACGCATTGTTTTATTCATGGATGAAGAATGCGCACAGCATGGCGGTAAAAAATATGCTGCTGTTGCAAAAGAGAAGACAAATGCAGGCGTAGAAAAGCATATTGCTGCTATCGAAAGCGACGAAGGAGGTTTTACTCCTTTTGGATTTTCAATTGAATCTTCATCTGATACATTAGCAATGGTGAACAAATGGAAAAACCTTTTCCTGCCATACGGGATATATAATTTTCAAAAGGGGTATAGTGGCGTTGATATTTATTTCCTTAAAGGACTTGGTTGCCCGCGTATAGGACTTAATGTGGATTCACAGCAATATTTCGATTATCATCATTCTGCCGCTGATTCATTCGATAAGATCAACAACAGGCAGATGCAACTGGGCAGCGCTGCTGTTGCTTCGCTGGTTTACCTTATAGATAAGTATTGGACAAAGTTTTAAATATTGTTTAAACATTAATGTTTACGCATTACTTTCTCATTGGCTGCTTTAGGTTAGGCATTATCTGTTTTTTATTTAAGAATAATATACGGTTTCCATCCATCATCCGTCCTGTAATATTTTGTAGTGTCATGTCAAGTGAGAATTGACGGATATAATCGTTTTAAATAAATATCTAAACGTATAACTTGCATATATCAGATTGGGATTGAGTAATAATGAAAACTATTCAGCTAATTTATTCAACCGAAACAGCATTGTTGTTTAAAGCGATTGTTTTACTGATAGCTGAAAACAGGATTTGAGCCACTTGCGTATGTCCTTTTATATTATAGTGGATATTATCAGTATGGTATGAACTTTTTGGAATCTGAAAAATATCAATCCATTCCAAATTTGCAGGAAGCTTTCTGCGTATTCTGTCATTAGTGATTTTACAGATATAACTTCCCATGAGTGAATCGGGGCTTCGCATCAATGAAACAATAAAAAGATTTTTGCAACTACAATTAATGTCATCGGATATTGCCAGGATGTCGTTTAAAAGAAATTTAATGCACCATCTGTTTAGCCCTAATAATAAACCTGCCAGCAGGTTGAAATCGCGCAGTTCAATTAAATGGCGTCTTTTAGTGTTAAAATCAATCTCTTTTTCGTATTTACTGAATTTATTATCCCATTCAAATTTCCTGCGGTTAAAAAGCATAGGATGCCTTGTCCAAACAACTTTTTCGTTTCTGGTCTTGTATTTGATAAAAGGTTTGTTTAAAAGCATAAGTGGAAATTTGCGAAGGAATATGAATGCAAAATCGGGCTGTTTGTTTTTAATAAAGTGAATGGCAGCTTTGCGAAAATAAGCGTAACAAAGATACGATCCAAGCTCAAGCTGAAAGTCGGTCAGGGGGAATTCCTCTTGCAGCAGCCCGGAAATCTGGTGGTGGTATAACAATTCAGCGGGAATACTTTTTTGCCTGTTAATGCAACCGGTATAAAGTCCAACGGTAAATTTTTTCAAAGCATATGTGTTACTAAGATAAATGTTTTCAGTCTTAACAACACTCAAAATTATAAATTATTTCGTAAAATCATTATAATTTATCAGTAAATATTAGTTGCCTTATCCATTATATTTTCTATTTTCGAAAATCCATGTATTTCAGTAATGATGACGGAAAGAAGAATCAATGTTTTATTTATTTCAAGCTGGTTTCCAAGCAGGGTAAACCCTACTAAAAGCCTGTTTGTTCCAAAACATGCTGCAGCCATTTCACTTTATGCCAATATTACCGTTTTGCATGTATGCTTTGATAAAAACCTTAAGCTTCGGCAATTAGAAATTGTTGAAGAAAAAAGGGAAAATGTAAATGTAATTTACGTTTATGTCCGAAAGACGGTTAATATTGTAAATAAGGTAAAACTTTATCTGAAAGCATATCGTAAAGGATTTGATTTTGCTATCACGAAAATGGGCATGATTGATATTGTTCATGCAAACGTAATTTTCCCTGTCGGTTTGGTTTTTCTTTTCATTAAACAATATAGAAAGAAGCGCTTTGTGATTACCGAACATTGGAGCGGTTACCTGCCGGAAAGCAATACTAAAATAAGTTTAATCAGGAAGTATATTATTAAAGCAATTGCGAGAAGGTCCTCGTATTTATTACCTGTATCGGATAGCCTGAAGAATGCCATGTTAAGTCATGGAATAAAAGGAAAATATTGTGCTATTCCCGATGTGGTTGATATATCCGTTTTCACTCCTGTTAAAATGAAAGAAAAGAATGAAGTGAAAAGGATACTGCATATTTCATCTCTTCAGGATAAGGCGAAAAATATATCGGGCATTATAAGAGTGATTAAAAAACTTTCTTTAATGCGCGATGATTTTATACTGGATATATATTCGAATGGTAATCAAAACCCATTTATCAGTTATGCTGATGATTTGAAATTATTGAATAAATACATATTCTTTCATAAAGGCAAAAAAACTAATGAAATAGCTGCCATTATGCAGCATTCTGATTTGCTGGTTCAGTTCAGCAATTACGAAAGTTTTTCATGTGTTATAATGGAAGCTTTGTCATGCGGACTACCGGTAGTTGCTACTGAAGTAGGGGATATTCCCAAATATATATCTTCGGAATCAGGTATGCTTGTCAAACCCGGTGATGAAACAGCGCTTTTATTTGCTATGATCAAAATGCTTGATACTTCAGACAATTATGATAAAATAAAAATGCATGAAGGCGCTATTGTAAAGTTTAGTTATCATTTTGTCGGGAAAATGTTCCATGACATATACATGAAGGTTTTGTATGCCTGATAGTTATATGTAAACAAAAAAAATTATAAAATTTCCATATCTTTGTTCAATGTACTCAATGTATCTTTTATCGTTGGCAGGCTGGCTTGAACGCAATATGCTGCCATGCGTTTATAAGAAGTACCTTGGCGTGGAATGTCCCGGTTGTGGTATGCAGCGAGCTTTGATAGAATTGCTCAAAGGAAACCTGCTCGAAAGTATTAAAGTGTATCCTGCATTGCTTCCAACTTTCTTTCTGATCATTTATCTTTCACTTCACCTTATCTTTAAATTTGAGAAAGGTGCTCTTGTTTTAAAAATTTCTTTTATTTTTACTGCATCAATCATCGTAATGAATTTTATAATTAAACTTATTTTTCACATTTAACAACAAGTATTATGGAAGATCCAAACACTAACAATCCTTATCAGCAGCCACCACAAACTCCGCAAGGAGGTTTTTACCAGCAGCCATCATTACCAAATTCAGCAGGAATATTGGTAATGGGAATTTTATCTATTGTATTTTGCTGGGCGTGGGGAATAGTCGGACTGATTCTCGGCATTATTTCGCTTGCTTTATCAGGTAAAGCAAATTTGCTGCATCAGCAAAATCCCAATATGTATTCGCAATCATCATACAATAACATGAAAGCAGGACGTGTTTGCGCTATAATTGGAACAGCATTATCTGCCCTGTTTTTAATATATTTGATCATTGTTATTGCATTTTTCGGGACTGTATTGTCAACTTTGCCTTGGGATTCATACCGTCATTACTAGATTTATAAATTATATGAAAGAAAAGAGGGTTTTACCCTCTTTTTTTATCAGAATGAATATAATATTGTTTAATGCAAAAAAACTTTATTATGAAAATCCTTAATTCAGCACAGATCAGGCAGGTTGATGCCTTCACTATTGAGCACGAACCTATTTCTTCCATTGACCTGATGGAGAGAGCTGCCTCAAAATGTTTTGATTGGATTACCGCTAAGATAGATAAGGGCAGGAAGATCAAAGTGGTTTGCGGACTTGGGAATAATGGCGGCGATGGTCTTGTTATTGCAAGACTGTTGATTACTGCCGGCTATAAAATAGAAGTTTTCATTATCAGGCATGCCGAAAAGACTTCGGCTGATTTTAAGGTAAACGAAGAAAGGTTGCGTAAGCTGAAAAGGAAAAAGATAATAATAGATGTAAAGAGTATTTCAGACCTGCCTGCTTTTCATGATGGTGATGTTATTATTGATGCCATTTTTGGCTCGGGCTTGTCAAAGCCTGTTGATGGATTGCTTGCCGAAGTGATTGAACATATCAATAAATGCAAAGGATATGTAATTGCTGTTGATCTGCCTTCCGGTTTGTTTTCCGAAGACAACACTTCCAACAATCATAAAGCTATAGTGAATGCCGATATTACATTAACTTTCCAGCTTCCCAAACTCGCATTCCTTCTGCCGGGAAACTATGAATATGTTGGTGAATGGTGGGTGCTTGACATTGGACTTAACACTGAATTCATCGATTCGTTTGATTCGCCTTATTATTTTATAGAAGAAGATGATGCACGTCAAATGCTTAAACAACGGGGCAAGTTCACTCATAAAGGAAACTTCGGTCATGCACTGCTGATATCTGGGAGCTATGGAAAGATGGGTGCAACTGTTCTTGCTTCCGAAGCAGCCCTGCGTGCCGGTGCCGGATTGGTTACTGCGCATATTCCCCGGATAGGATATAACATTATACAAACGGCTGTTCCCGAAGCTATGGTCAGTCTTAATGCTACTGAAGAATTCATTTCATCTGTTCCTGATATTTCAAAATATAATGCCATTGCAATAGGACCCGGTATTGATACTAAAGGCGAAACCCAAAAGGCGCTAAAGTTGTTGATACAGACTTCTTCCATTCCAATTATCTTTGATGCCGATGCATTGAATATACTGGCTGAAAACAAAACATGGCTTTCATTTGTTCCTAAGCACAGCATACTTACACCACATCCCAAAGAGTTTGAAAGGCTCGCAGGGAAGCCCGCCAATGATAATGAGCGTTTACTGATGCAAATGGAATTCTCGGTAAAGTTTGGCGTATATGTAATTTACAAAGGAGCTTACACCACTATAAGCGCTCCTGATGGTAAATTCTTTTTTAATTCCACCGGCAACCCGGGCATGGCTACTGGCGGAAGCGGTGATGTGCATACAGGCATACTGCTTGGTTTGAAAGCCTGCGGATATTCATCTTTAGAGACAGCCATACTCGGCGCATACCTGCATGGTAGGGCAGGGGATATGGCAAAAGAACAGCTGGGCGAAGAAGCCCTTATCGCACGCGATATTATTGATAACCTCGGAGAGGCTTTTCTTTCTTTAAGATATATTGAATAAATATTTATTAACTAAAGTGTCTCTTTAGTTTGACCTGTATAGGGTGCTTACTGTTTGTAAAGTTTTCCCTTTCTCTTTTTCTATTATTTCGTACAATTACTTTTTAGTAAAAACACCATTTATACCTTATTGTTGGCAGATAACTAATAATTGCCACAGCCTGAAATCGAACTTAACAATTTCTTTACATTTTCTTGTCGTAAACTTAAGGGGATGTTAACATTCAGTTAATATTTGGCTTGTACGTTTGCAGCACAATAAACAAAAAACCCATACACATGAAAAAATTAGTTACATTTAATTTTATGCATGTATTCATTATTATTACATGCTTGGCGCTGTTTATTTATCAAGACGGTTACAGCCAGATTACCACTTCAGGAATTAGCGGGAAAATAATTGATAAAAAAGGCGAACCACTTCCCGGCGTTACAGTAGTGGCGCAAAGTACATCAACCGGTGCAAACAGCAATGCTGTTACCGGAACTGACGGACGGTACAATATCATTAACCTTAGCGCAGGTGAAACTTACAAGGTAACTGCTACTATGGTAGGTTTCGATGCAAATGAAAAATCGGATATTTATTTAAGTCTGGGAGTGACAACTACACTGGATCTGACAATGGAAGAAAAAAACACTCAGCTGAATGAAGTAGTTGTTGTGGGAAATAAGAATACAAATTCGGCTACCACAGTAAAGAAAGACCAGCTACAGCAGATACCGACCATTGCAAGAAGTATTACCGATTTTACTAGACTTGCACCCCAGTCTTCGAACAACTCATTTGCAGGAGCAAATTATAGATATAATAATGTTTCAATAGACGGAGCTATAAATAATGATGCTATCGGTTTCAGCCCTTCATTAGGCGGTATAAGCGGCACTTCAAACATGCCGGGAAGCAGCACCAGGACTAACCCTATAAGTTTGGATGCCTTACAGGAAGTGCAGGCAGTGATTTCCCCTTTTGATATTAAATTAGGAAATTTTACCGGAGGCTCGGTGAATGCTGTTTCGCGTAGTGGATCGAATGAAGTTACCGGATCTGTTTATACATATGGGACTAATGCTTCAATCATTGGACCAGATAATGCAAGTGGTATGGGAAAAATGTCTTCAGCATATTACGATTCCCAAAGCGGCTTAAGAGTGGGTTTCCCAATAGTAAAAAATAAATTATTCTTTTTCGTCAATGGTGAATTAGACAGAAAACAGCAACCTGTTGCCTATGAAGTTGGACAAGGTGCAATAATATCGGATACAACAGCACAGCACATTATAAAAGTTATGGAAAACATGCCTGCTTCGGAATATAATCCTAACGGTGGATTTAACCCCGGCTCGTATGAAAATTACAGCATCAAAACAAGCAGCGACAAGATTTTTGCAAGGCTTGATTATATCATCAACGACAAAAACAGGCTGATGATACGAAATAACTATAACACTTCAAATTGCGGTAACCTTGATAATGCCAACAATATATTCAAGTTTTCGGGAATGGATTATACCCAGCATAATAATTTTAATACAACCGTTGCAGAATTAAGAAGTACCATCAGCAAGAATTTGTCAAATATTCTCATAGGTGGTTATACCAATATCCACGATTACCGTGACCCTATTGGTACTATTTTTCCCCAGATCCAGATAAGCAATGTCAATGGCGGAACTGTTTATTTAGGCACCGACAGGTAAGCTGCCGTTTTCAATATGAAACAAAAAACAACTGAACTGACTGATAACCTTACATGGTTCCTTAATAAGAATACCATTACTTTCGGTACTCACAACGAAATGTACGATATTAATTATGGATTTGTTAATTCCTGGAATGGTCGTTATGACTTCAGCAGCTTAAACAATTTTTATAATATGCAGCCCTCAAGAATGCGCGCATTCTTTAATCTTACTGATGATTCAAGGGACAATAACCTGAATAACCCTGCAGCAATATTTAAGGTGTATATGTTAAGCGCTTATGCCCAGGATGAAATGACTGTTACCGACAGGCTTAAAATAAATGGTGGCGTTAGAATGGATATGACACTGATACCTACTGACCCTTTACAATCGACACTTGCAGAAACATCACCAGAAGATAAGAATTACGGGACAACATATTCCTATACTCCCTTAAGCCAAATCACTAATAAATTATTAGGAAAACCTGTGATATCACCAAGAGTTGGATTTAATTATGATATTAATGGAAACAAAAGTATAATAGTAAGAGGAGGAACAGGCATATTTACTGGAAGAATTCCTTTTGCCTGGCTTGGTTATTCTTATTATAACAACGGCGTTAGTTATGGCGCATTCGATATCAAAAGCCTTCCTACAAGTACTGTTTTACCTACAAACCCTACACAATTGCAGGCATGGGCTACCGATCCTCATGGTGGAAATCAGCCTAATGGCAGAAAAGAAGTTGACCTGATCGATAATAATTTCAAACTCCCTGAAGTATGGAGATCTAATTTAGCTACAGATATCAAACTCCCTGGTAAGTTTGTTTTATCGCTCGAAGCAATCTACACCAAAACCATTGAAGATGTTCAGTTTAAAATGGTCAATCTGAAAGACTCGGTTAAATATTATTCATATGATGTGAACCACCAGCAGCCTATTTATCTGTCTGGTGGATCATCAGGACAGAGAGTCAATACCGGTATTTCAAATGCTTATATGCTGACCAATACTCACGAGGGATATGGCTACAATTTCTCAGTACAGCTAAAGAAATCTTTTAAGTTTGGCATAGATGCAACAGCAGCCTATACTTATGGTGTTTCCAGAGATATATGGAATGGCATCAGGAATTCACCAGAATCAAACTGGCAGCTGAACCAGTCATTAGAGGCAAATAATCCTCAACTGTCATATTCCAACTTTGATATCCGCCACAGGATTATTTCATCTATTTTGTATAAAAAGGCATGGAACAAAAATTACACTTCTTATGTTTCCCTGTTCTTTACTGCACAATCCGGAAGTCCGTTTACCTATACATACAGTTCTGATATCACCAATTCAGGTCAGCAGGTTTCATTATGCTACATTCCCAGGAACAACAGTGAAATTGAATTGACTCCTGACAATGCAAGCGATACCCGTACTCCGGCAACAATATGGGCACAGTTGAATAACTATATTCAAAGCAATTCCTATCTGAATTCAAGAAGAGGCGAATTTACCGAAAGAAACGGCGCAAGAACTCCATGGAACAACGACCTTGATCTACGTTTGATGCAGGATTTTAATCTCTATGTGAAGAACGTAAAACATACATTAACCGTTACCTTTGATATTATTAACTTAACTAATTTAATTGATAAGAAATGGGGATGGGCATATTTTGTTCCTAACACATTTAATTCATCAGCCTTTACGGGCTTGTCTTATGCCGGTGTTGATGGCTCAACAGGTAAAACCATATTCCATTTCGATGCTCCAACTACCACCGCATGGTCAACTGACCCGATAGCTTCCAGATGGCAGGGACAAATTGGGTTGCGTTATACTTTTTAATTGATTACCGAGGCTTTGTTTATTTGATATATTTTCTTTTTGCTTATCATATTCCCCGCAGTCTATCGCGGGGAATATACATTTATGGGGGTACCTGTTAATGATATCGACAATTACTACAGAAATTCTTAACTACTTCTTATTAAAATCTTATTAATAACTTAATATAGTGTTTACGTTAAAGAAACATTATATTTCTTCTTTTGTATTAAATGTAATGCAGATTAATTAAGGAGGAATGCTATATGTTATTTGCAGCTATTGATATTGGGTCAAATGCAGTAAGGCTTTATTTAGCCAATGTATTTTTCCCGCAAGAATTACCTGTAGTTGAAAAATATTCCCTGATCAGGGTTCCGCTCAGGTTGGGTGAAGATGTTTTTATTTCAGGAAAGATATCTGAAGAAAGGATAGCCGCTTTAATAAAGACACTGCAAGCATTTAAAATGCTTATTGAAGTGCATAACCCTCTGGGTTATATTGCATGTGCTACTTCGGCAATGCGTGAAGCCGAAAACCGCAATGATATTCTTAAAAGGATTTATTTTGAGGCAGATATTGATGTCAAGATAATTGACGGCATTGAAGAAGCACGTATTATTTGTGCATCTAATAATATTAGTACTACACAGAAATTTGATTTATCGATGTATGTTGATGTTGGTGGTGGAAGCACAGAAATTTCTATCCTCAGAAATCATGAAATTGTTGCTACAAACACTTTTAAGATAGGAACTTTACGAATATTACGCGGGGCTGACAAGGCTGAAGAATGGGAAAAACTAAAATACTGGCTTTTTAATTTCGAAAACAATTTCGGAAATATATTCGTTATCGGTTCAGGCGGAAGCATAAACAAGCTGGGCAAATTATACGGAAAAAGCAGCGACAGGATGCTTAGCCTTACTCAAATGCAAAGAGGCTACAGGCAGATCAAAAACATGACGATGAAAGAACGCATTGAAGAAATGGGTCTGCGACCCGACCGGGCTGATGTTATTGTTCCCGCTGCAGAAGTATTCATTATGATAGCAAAGACAATTAAATGCAATAATATCTATATCCCCCGTATAGGCCTTTCCGATGGGCTGGTGTATAATCTTTACAATAGTTATGTGCAAAGAGATATTACCAGTAGCGCAAATGAAAAAGTATTATCCCGCAAACAATTAGTTGTACTTAATTAGATGAATTTACTTGCCGCTTAAAAATGATTTCCTGTTTTTAATTTTTGTCTTTTTTTTAATAATTAGACAATTTCCTCAATCTTTTAAGGTTCTTCTTGATCTAAGAAATATCCATTTCAAATAATTCTTAAAGAATTACAGTATGATTTCACGCTCAGTGTATATCAGTAATTAAGAATTTAATAATTAAATGATAACATTAAGATAACATTACTCCCTTATTTATATAATAATTTTATTAGC
>JBEKEO010000062.1:0-14568 GCA_050013795.1 Bacteroidales bacterium | reverse complement strand
CGAGAGATGGAAGAATAATGGCTAGTTGGAAATTAACCAGTATTGCCGGAACTGAAAGCGATATTACTACAGTATCTGGTACTACAACTAATATTAGCAAAACTATTACATATGATGGCTCTACAGAAACAACAATAAAAACTACTGCAATAACAGGATTTACAACACAGACAAATACTAGTACTTCTATTTATACATTTTCAATGACACTTGGTAAACATGGTGTCGCATCATATACATACACACCAGCACCCGATTCTTACACTGGCAGCGGCACTTGGCAATGGGCTGGTGATTCAAAGAATAGAGATGTCGTTACTTTTTCATGGGATGGGAGTGGTTCAATGTTTAATGGATCATTTAATATTGATGAGTTAAAACATAAAGAAATGATTTTTAAAGTTAGCACTCAAACAACCTCTGATCAATCTCCTCAGACGGAAACAACAAGTACTCAATATACTTATACTTTTACAAGGCAATAATTTTAAAATTATTATATGAAAATCTCCTCTGGAAAGAGGAGATTTTTTTTTGTATTTAAATCAGGAATTTTCTCCAATATTGTTTTTCCGTGAGTCTTTGTATATTTGCACAAATTTATGAAAGGTTTAATTAAAAACAATGAAAAATTATAGCTATTCGCATTTATTCATAATTACAATTGTAATTATCGGTTCTATTACAATTCAATCATGCAAAAAAGGAAAGGACGACCCCCTTATTTCTTTCAGATCAAGGGATGGAAGATTATGCAGAGAATGGAAACTTACCAATATTACAGGTAACAGTGCTAATAATGCAATTTCATATAAAGACGAGGACACAACTCTTACGGATGCTGGGGCGACTTTATGGGTTAGTGCTACCTTTTATATTACATTTAATAAAGATGCTACAGTAACCTTTATCGAAACCAAAACAAACAATTCCACAGGCACTCAAGCACCTACTATTTCTGATAAAAGCTATTGGGCATGGTTGAATTCAGAAAAAAAGAAAGAATTTCTGTTATTGCCAGAGAGTGTTAATCCTTTTGGTATAATCCCATCAACTGCATTAAACGGTGTATTTTATATTGATTGTTTAAAAGCTTCAAAATTGATCTTAGTATGTGATGATGAAACCGGACTTACTACTACTAATTTAACGTTTACATTCGCAGCGCGATAATATAATCATGAGGAAATTCAGCTTACTGTTAACTTTGCTCGTTTTTACAAGTTTATGCAATTTTTTATTTGCCCAGATTCCCAATTGGCTATGGGCGAAAAGTGCAGGAGGCTCTAAATATGATATTGCGACTTCTGTGGTAACAGATGCTTCAGGGAATAGTTATGTAACCGGGTATTTTGAAAGCCCTGTCATTTCCTTTGGTACTGATACTTTAACCAATGCCGGTGGATATGATATTTTCCTTGCCAAATACAATATAAATGGCAATTTGCAATGGGCAAAAAGTGCTGGAGGAAAATACTGGGACAAAGCAAATTCAATTGCATTAGATTCTTCAGGCAACATATATGTGACCGGCTGTTTCCAAAGCGACACCCTCATTTTTGGTTCAACAACTTTGATAGATAAGGGAGGATATAATATTTTTCTTGTAAAATATGATAATAATGGAAATGTGATTTGGGCTAAAAGTGCAGGCGGAACAGGTAATGATTATGCAACCTCAGTTGCAGTGGATGCTTCAGGGAATGTTCTTTTGACCGGTAATTATTCAAGTCCCTCAATTAATTTCGGCAATAGTATTTTGATGAATACAGGTTATAATGATATTTTTCTTGCAAAATACGATGCTAATGGTAATGTGCTTTGGGCAATAAGTGAAGGTGGAGGGGATGATGATTATGCATCTTCTGTCGCTGTTGATACATTGGGGAATACATACCTTGCGGGATATTTTTATAGTCCCAGTATAAAATTTGGTTCTACCATTTTAATCAATGAAGCAGGGAATAATGTTTTCCTCGCGAAATTTGACTCTAATGGTAATGTGCTTTGGGCAAAAAGTGCGGGTGAAACTACTATTGGTCAGGTAAGTTCGGTTGCCGTGGATGCTTCAGGGAATGCTTATTTAACAGGGTATTATAGCAGTTCTACTATTAGTTTTGACATCATAACCTTGACAAATACGAATGTCTTGTTTAATGATATTTTTCTTGTGAAATACGATGCCAATGGTAATACGCTCTGGGCTAGAAATGCAGGCGGAGTAGATGATGATAAAGCGTATGCTGTTGCAGTGGATGCCTCAGGAAATGCTTATTTGACAGGATATTTTAATAGTCCTACCATCACCTTTGGTTCCACTACAATAACAAATGGAGGCATTTACAATATTTTTCTTTCAAAATACAGTACTGATGGTAATTTAATTTGGGCAAATCGTTTAGGTGGGAATAATGATGATGTGGCAAATTCCATTGCTTTAGATGCTACGGGGAATATTTTTGTAACAGGAGATTTTTTAAGCGACACAATTTGCTTTGGTTCCGACACTTTAAAAAATGTGGGCGCAACTGATATCTTTATTGCTAAGGCAAGCAGCAGTACAGGTATGTATGAGCTTAAAAACTCATTAAACATTTCTGTATTTCCTAACCCTGCAACAAATAATATTACAATAGATGCAGGGAATTTACGAAGTAAATCGTATGATTTACGAGTTTATGATGTTATTGGCAATATGGTTTTAGAAAAGAACTTTAATAATAAAACCACCATAGATATTTCATCATTTCCATGTGGTGTTTATGTTGGAGAAGTCAGAGATGAAAAAGGAGTGGCGGTGGAGAAGTTTGTTAAAGAATAGTCCGGTAATCAGTTTAACCAATTAACAATTTATCAATTCGACAATTATTTGAGTTTTTTCTTCAAGAGGCAGATTCCCATTTATCCAGCTAATTTTAATTCCATTCTTTTCCATTCGCCTGAACCAGGTCATTTGCCGTTTTGAAAACTGGTGAATTGCAATGTTTAATAGTCGGAACATTTCATTATAAGAAATTTCGTTAAGAAGAAATTGTGTGATGAATTTATATTCCAGCCCATAAGATTTGAGCCTTTGAGCGGAAACACCTTTCTTAATAAGCGATTCAACTTCTTCTATCATCCCACTTTGAAGTCTTTCTTTTAATCGGGTGGTAATACGTTCCATAACAATAGTCCTTTCATAATTTATACCAAAAACATAGGAATCAAATGTCGGAAGTTGCATATTAGTAACATTTTCTTTTTGAAAGTATTCTATTTCAATGGCACGCAGCAAGCGTTCTTTATTGACGGTATCGGTTGTATTATGAAGAGATTTAAAACCAGATAGAATTTTAGTAAGTTCAGAAATTGATTTATTAGAAAGTTCCTTCCTCAGTTCAATGTTTTTAGGAACTTCAGAAAGATTATAATTCTTTAATACAGATTCAATATAGAGACCTGTGCCACCGCAAAGAATGGCAGTCTTTTTATTTGATGCTATATGTTTAAAAGCGTTGACGAAATTTTTCCTGAAATCGAAAACACTGAATTCTTCACCGGGTTCAGCAATATCAATAAGATGATAAGGAATGGTTTTCCCTTTAACAATATAATCGCTGTAATCCTTGCCCGTTCCTATATTCATGTGTCTAAAAACTTGTCGTGAATCTGCGCTGATAATTTCACCATTTATTTGATAAGCGAGATGTGCGGCGAGTTTGGTTTTGCCGGTTGCAGTAGGGCCGAGTATAGTGATTAATTTCATGCTGACATTTTCTTTTTCTGCAAAGCTTCTTCAATCATGACAAGATAATTCCTGATCTCATCCAGCAAAGCTATGGAACATTTGGAAAAGTCAAGGTTAATTAAGTTGTCGGTCTTTTCATAATGAAGTAAATGATTAAAAACAGTAACAATATTTTCGCAAAGACATGTTTCATCACTCTTATTAATCTTTTCCTGTTCCTGTTTTAGGTATTGCAAAATCCTTAAACCGTCAATTTTTTCGTGGCATGCCCTGGTGAAATGCTTTTCATCTTTATAATTTTCACGCAATGCCTGCCAGATATTCTCCCTGAACTGTTTTTGCAGGAATGAACCCAAAGGAGTTTTACAATCATTAGAAAACAGATCAGGAAAACATCCGTAAGTGTTTTCAATATTCTTAAAAAGCAAATAATGATAAACAGGGTAACTTTCCCAGTCTCCATTATTTCCTTTTATCATAGCGGGACCTGTTCCAAAGAAAACCCTGTCGGAGAAGCGCGCTGCAGGATAAACTTTTTCACTGTTGTGAATGATGACATTCCCGTATTTCCTTAGTTTCTGCAGGAAATAAAAATCTTCACCGCTGAGCTTAGGTGTTAATCCGCCAATGGCTTTATATGATGAAACAGGTAATGCAATAGCACTTCCTAAAGCAGTGAACGCATAAGGAGAATCGATCTGGAGCAGGTTGATAGAATAATTCCTCATGTATATTTCGTAGTGAAGGATAGCCCTGTCTTCAGCCTCTTTGCCTGTAAGCTTATGATAATATGGATTTGCCAGTGCAACTGTATCCGTTTTAGAAAATGCTTTAACTATGGATGAAAAATATTCAGGATTGAAGGTGGTATCTGCATCAAGGCTTACAATAATATCATTGCTGCTGGCAACAGTGGCAATATGATCCATTATTGTTTTCCGCGCCCAGCCCACTCCTTTATTATTTCCTTTCCATCCTTTGCCTTTTGAACACTTGTCAATGATTGTGTATGTTTTCTTGTCTTTATTTTGAAGTTCTTTCAGAAGAGTAACATTGTTCTCACAGATAATTTTCTTTTCAGGAATCTTCCACCAATCGTCAGGTTGATTAATGCAAATAACGATATGGAAATTACTATACGACTGGCTTTCGATGCAATCCAAGCACAATGGAAGCAGCTCTGCTTCGTTGATGGCAGGAAGAGATACGTATATTTTTGGTGTTGAATTCATCTGCAAAATCAAAAGTATAAAATTAGTGAAAACAAAAAGGCATAATTCTTGTTAGGGTTAAAACAAATATTTAATAATTTTACAATCCTAAAATAATAAAACCATGAAAACAATAAAACTAATTGCAGGAAGTATTTTATTATTGGGCTTTACTGTTTGCAAAGCACAGAATAACTCCGTTCAGAGCGTTGTCAATGATGTGACCAATGCCATTAATAATAACGGAAAACCAAGTAATGATGATATTGCGAAAGGCTTAAAAGAGGCCCTTAAAGTGGGAACAAACAATTCAACCACCAGCGCTTCAAAAGTTGATGGTTTCTATAAAAATCCAAAGATCAAAATACCTTTCCCGCAGGAAGCCAGGGAAATGGAACAAACAGTCCGTGATTTAGGAATGGGTGCTCAATGCGATAAATTTGTTGAAACGTTGAACAGGGGAGCTGAGGAAGCTACAAAGTCGGCAGCACCAATATTTGTTAAGGCTATTACAAGTCTTACTATTTCAGACGGGATGAAAATATTAAAAGGGTCCAACGATGCCGCTACACAATATTTAAAACAAAACACCAACACGCAATTGAAAACTGCTTTTCTTCCTATAGTGAAAACCGCATTGGAAAAGGTTGAGATAACCAAATACTGGACTCCTATTGCTTCGGCTTATGATAAAGTGCCGTTTGTTACAAAGATAAACCCCGACCTCAATTCCTATGTAACAGGCAAAGCAATTGACGGCCTTTTCAAACTGATAGCAGATGAAGAATTAAAGATCAGGACAAACCCGGCTGCAAGGATATCGGATATACTTAAAGAAGTCTTCGGACTCTAATAATTATTGTTAGGCAGTAAAGTAATTAACCGCAAAGAACACGAAGAAAAGACACGCAGAGAACGCAAAGTAGAAAATTACTTTATATACTTTGCGATAAGCTTTGCGACCTTTGCGGTAAAGATATATAGACGAAATATCAGTTTATAATCACCTGGCAGTTCTCAGATTTCAGCAATTACTTTCAGCAATAGCTTAGTAACGCTTTCCACATTCTTTTTAAATACACTCAGTACTTCTTCCCAGGAAACAGGCGCTTCGTCTGTTTTCCAGCAATCATAATCGGTGCTTAAGGCAATAGCAGCATAAGGAATGCCTGCTTCATTGGCAAGTATGGCTTCGGGAGCAGTGGACATATTGATCACATCCGCGCCCCACAGGCGGAACATATTCGATTCGGCACGAGTGGAAAAGCGGGGGCCTTCAATGGTTACAATAGTCCCTTTGGAATGATAGTTCAGCTTCAGCGACTTTGCGCAACTGCAAAGAGCATTGCGAAGTTCTTTATTGAATGGATCTGCCATGGGAGTGTGGGCAAGGTTTTCGCTTTCGAATACTTCGTGAAAAGTAACCGCCCTGTGCCTGGTGAAATCAATGAACTGGTCGGGGATAACAATATCGCCGCGCTTTATTTCTTCGCGAAGACTGCCGCAGGCGGTGCTTGCCAGTATATGCGTACAGCCTGATTGTTTTAATGCAAGTATGTTTGCTCGGTTGTTTACCTGGGTAGGAGGGATGGCATGATTGCGTCCGTGCCGGGAAATGATAACGATTTCTTTTCCTTCCAGCATTCCCGAGAACAGCGTGGACGAAGGGCTGCCGTATTTTGTTGAAACATCAGTTTCTTTCTTTTCGGTGAAAAGGTCAAGGTTTTCTAAACCCGAGCCGCCTATGATGCCTATCTTTGCCATGATGATTTATTTTGATTGCTCAAACATAATAAGTTTATTTGAATTAAACATGATTGCGGGAAGAAAAAGCTTTATAATTTCGTAATCTTTATTTCATAGATTAATTACGACATTTGTAATGAAAACCAAATTGATTGCCCCTGTCCCTAGAGTCTTGGTCAGACTGAGGAGCCCTTCCTTCGTCAGGATAAACTCCGCGTCTCGAAGACCGGCACACGTTAGTCTCACTTCGAGACGAGGCTAAGCCTCTCCTCAGTGTGACAACATGTTTGGGGCAAATGTTGAAAATCATAAAAAGTAAAAAATAATATCATGAAAAGCTACAGGAAAGAGTTATGGTTCAATACCGAAAAGCGTTACCAGTTTGTGCATATCACCCCGCAGGTGCAGGAAGCCGTGAAGGAAAGCGGAATTAAGGAAGGCCTTTGCCTGGTGAATGCCATGCATATTACGGCCAGCGTTTTTATCAATGACAATGAATCGGGGCTGCACCGCGATTACCTGGAGTGGCTGGAGAAACTTGCGCCATACAGCCCCGATGGTTATCACCACAATGTTGGCGAGGATAATGGTGATGCACATCTGAAACGTCAGGTAATGGGCCGCGAAGTGGTGCTTGCTGTTACCAACGGCGCTCTTGACCTTGGTCCATGGGAAGCTGTTTTCTACGGCGAGTTTGATGGGAAACGAAGAAAACGCGTGCTGATTAAGATAATTGGGGAATAGAGAGTTCTGAGTTCAAAGTTTGTAAAGTTCTTAAAGTTTATAAAGTTTCTTCTTTTTACTTTATGAACTTTTCACTTTATAACTTTATACTCTTTTACAAACTTCTTTCCTGCAATTTCTTTTTCGTTTTATATTTTGTCTTGTGTGAATTGCAAATATGATTGCAATTATTTATTATTATCTGAATTTGTTCGACATTTCTATCCAAAATTCCTCATTTGCTTTATCCCTATTTTGGGCCATATCAATAGTACAAAATTTATAACATTCATCCTTTGTGATGTCGCTACAAGCTTTTGCTGCTTTTGCAATGAGAGACCAATCCATTGTTGAAATATTTAGAGGTGTACTAGGGTCAACATCTGATAAATTGGCAATAAAAGGTGTTATACTAACAAAAGCAGAAAGTAACTTCCCTGTTTTAATAATATTTTCTAATTGATTAAGCCCTTCTATGGTTGCAGAATTACTACCAATAGCTGCTCCTAAAGCCGAACCCGTACCGGTATTTACTGAAGTACCAGCATTAGGATTTACTGAATTTGAATTATCGCCTACACCAGCTATATTACCGGCAGCAGAACCTATAGCCGAGTTATTACCTTCAGAATTATTACTATTTGTAATATCCGTAGAAGAATTACTGGTCGCGGAACCTGGAGTAGATGTAGGGACAGTACTATTATCATCATCCACTTTTTTAATTTCCGTAGAACCTTTGTCTTTATTATATCCCATTTCTAAATGATAATTATTCTTGTCTCCATTATTTTCATCAGTACTTCCTTGATTATTTTGTTTATCTGTAGGTGCTTCATTTGTTGTTTTTTCTTGTTGTTCTGTAGGTGGCACGGTTGCTACTTTTCCTTGATCTTCTGAAGGCGTTTCTGTTGTTGTTGCTCCCACTTGTTTGGGTTCATTAATATCTGCATCTCCGGTTGAGCCGGTTGCCCCTTCTTCAGCTTTTGAACCTGTTGCTCCATCAACACCAGTTGCTGCATTTGTTCCGGTAGGTTCATTTGTACCTGTTGTACCGGTTACCCCTTCATCTCCTTTTGTCCCTATTGCACCTGTTGCTCCATTTGCTTCACCAGACCCAGTTATATTTCCTGATAAATCTTCAGGAGGTTGAGTTACATTATCATCCGATTTATCATTTTGCGCACCTTGATTGTTTTGCCCATTGGGAAATACATTATTGCCATAATTTTGAGGATCGTAAGTATTATTACCATAATTTTGAGGATCGAAAGTATTACTGACTGTATTCGCAGGATTGTTATTACTCGCCGAATTAACAGGATTAGTATTATTTGAAGTACCAGCAGGATTATTATAATTTGTAGGGATTACAGTATTGGTATTGCTTGCAGGGCTAGTAGGAATATTATTTGTCGGATTATTAAGATTATTTTGCGTCGTTGCATTCCCACAATGTGACCTATAATATTGATAATCTTTATTATTATTATCAAAAGTAGCCCAATAACTAACAGTCGTTGTTGTATTACTTTTAACGAGTTCCCACATACGCGTCTGACTTGCATACATCCAATTTGCCCAAGCATTGCAACATGGTGATGACATTTCAGGATTAAAACATTTAGCGTAATTATAAAAACCTTGCCAGGAAGTATGAACTGCACCTTGATCATTTAAGAATTTATCACAATTATTGCTTTGCGCAGTACTTTGCGAATAAGTTATATTATATCTGCAAATAATTAATAAGCAAATAATAACAACATATATTCTTTTTGAAAACAATTTCATTTGAAAGTTTTATTTAAAACACAATGATAAGCCCATTCCTGTTGCAATCGTATGGTTTCCTGAATATGCTAAAGAAGAAGTAATACTCGGATTAAGTTTTAAACAAAGGTTTTTATTTTTATAAATTTTATTAGATGCATAACCATTTTCTTTGTTTATTTTATGTGATGCAATTGGTGCTTCAATTGCCGAATATATATGTAAAAGGAACCCCATAGCACTTAATATTTCTGTAATAGCAGGTGGATTACCACCTGAATCCTCCGGTGCCATGACTGTACTAAAAATTGCTGCAACAGGAAGAATTCCCAGATAAATAAATTTTCCATATTGTTTATTTAATAACTGACCACCGCCAGGAGTTGCTAATGATAAACAAAAAGCACCAAATCCGCTTACTTTATGGTGATATATTTTTTTTGTTTTTAAAGCATCATATTCGTACTGATTCATCTTTGAGAAGGTAACTGTTTTAATGCTGTCTGAAATAGTTTTTGTTGTTTCTCCTTGTGGTGTCACATATTTTTTGGCATTGTATTTACCAAATAACTTTGTAGTATCAGAAAGATCAAGACTAAATATATATGTGCTTTTTTTATTTTTCGCTTTTGCCGGAACAGCCCCTATTATAGAAGCGGCTGTACTTGCAAATGGAATTGAAGAAACCATTGATTGCACCCCATCTAATGCATTTAAAATATTGGAAGATGCAGTTAAGGCTTCTTTGGGATTTACGCTAACATCGGTAGTAAACATAAAGTGCAGTTTGTTTTTATCTTTCAGTGCTATTGCAGTTGGAAAAGTAAAAGCTGTAAGATAAAATTGTGATTTAGGTGAAATAGAAACCCTCATATCATTATCAAACTGGTCAATAGTAAATATCCAGTATGGACGACCTGTCTTTGGATTAACCAAATCGGATTTCCATATACCGTTAACGCTTTTCGATAATACTATTTGTTTTTTATTTTTATCTCTTTTGTATTCAAGTTTGTTTACCTTAGTCTGAATTTCTTCTGCAATAGCCGATTTGGGATCTAATGCCAGATATTTATTATAATATTTAATGGCGTTATCATAATCCTCAATCGCTTCGCTTATATAACCTATATTATAATAGGACTGTGCATAAGTCGGGTCAATATCAACGGCCTTTTTATATTCGATTATAGCATCCTGCCAATCTTCTTTAGCGTTCGATTGTTTTGCTATTTCTTTAGCAGCATCGGCTCTGTCAAGGGCTTTCTTTAATTCGGGTGTTAAAGTCTGGCTATAGCAAAAGCAATAAGTTACCAGAATAAGAACAATGCTTAATAGTGTTTTTCTTGCTTCCATATATATTATAACTTTATTTTTCTATTTAAAACACAACGACAAACCCATCCCTGTTGCAACTGTCCGATTTCCTGAAAATGCTAAAGAAGAAGTAATACCTGGATTTAATTTTAAACAAAGATTTTTATTTTCATAAATCGTATTAGAGGTATAACCATATTGCTTATTAAGCTTACTTGCAGAAATAGGAGCATCAAGCAGTGACCATAAATAATCAATTCCTCCGACACCAATTAAAACTATACCTAAAGCATTTGGACCCATCGCCCAAGTATAAGTAGTTCCATCTGGTTCTGTATCTGTCTCTCTATCTATTCCCACTGTGAGAATAAATGCTGTTAAAACTACTGCCGAACCAAGAAAAATGAATCCTTTTCCGGTTTGTTTATTTAAGAATTGACCAATACCAGGGCAAACAAACGATAATAAAAATGCACTCGTTGGATGATATATTTTACTTACTTTTAAATTATCCAGATTACTTTGAGTGGTTTTAGTCAAAGTTAAATCAACGATATTATCACTAAGAGTTTTTGGAGATTGCCCGGATATTGTTTCATATTCTTTAGCATTGTATTTACCGGATAATTTTGTTGTATCTGAAAGATCAAGGCTAAAAATATAAGTAGATTTATCATTTTTGGCTTTTGCCGGAACAGCCCCGATAATTGAAGCGGCAGCACCTATTACAGGGACCGAAGAAACTGCTGATTGCACGCCATCTAATGCATTTAAAATACTTGAAGCGGCATTTAAGTCTTCTTTGATATTTATATTAACATCGGTAGTAAACATAAAATGCAATTTGTTTTTATCTTTTAAAGCAATGGCAGTGGGAAAAGTAAAAGCAGGTTTATATAAAAAACTTTTAGGAGAAACAGAAACCCTCATATCATTATCAAACTGGTCAATTGTAAATATCCAATAAGGTCGTTTAGTCTTTTTATCAATTAAATCTGATTCCCATAAACCGTTAACACTTTTTGATAATACTACTTGTTTTTTTGATTTGTCCCGTTTGTATTCAAGCTTATCAATATTGGTTTGTACCTTTTCTGCTATAGATGATTTTGGGTCAACCTGAAGATATTTATTATAATAAATTATTGCATTGTCATAATCTTCTATAGTTTCGCTTGCATATCCTATTTTGTAATAACTAAGCGAATTAGCAGGGTCTATCTTTGTTACATTTTTATATTCTTCAATTACGCTTTGCCAATCCTCTTTTGATTTAGATTGATTTGCAATATCTTCGGCAGCACTTGCCCTGTTTAACGCTTTTTTTAATGCAGCAGCTCTTTCGTCTGCATTCTTAAATTGCGGTGGTTGTTCTTGAGTTGTTATTTTTCCCTTATTTTGATTATTTGTAACAGGCGCATTATTTTGCACATTAGTATCTGTAACGTTACCTGTATATATCCAAACTGAAGTATAACCCTGCGCTTTCATTTGATTTGTTTTCTGTTGTGCGGCATCTTTATCATCATAACTGCAATATGCAACGCGGTAAGTGCCATAATCGGTTAATCCCGGTACTACTTCCGCTGCAAAGCCTTTTAATTTAAGATTGTCCACAGCATCGTTGGCATCCTGCAATGTGCTATAAGCCCCGACTATCAGATAATATCTCGGATGAGCTTTGCCACTTACATTGGTTTGTGAAAATACACTAAGGTGTGCAAAAAAAATGATTGTAACAATAGTAATTATTCTTCTTTTCATGGGTTGATGGTTTAGTTATATATTTATTTTCTTTCATTTTTCAAATGTAAAACATAAAAAATAAAAAGTCAAATTTTAATAAATTAATTTTATCGACCTAGCGATAATAAGCTTTGTTTTATAGGGCTGTCAACAATAATCGGAATATTATATATGCCCTGTTTTCATAATTAAGGGGGCCATCTCTACCAACCCCCAAACCACCTTTAACCGCCCTAAAGCGGCTTCTGACCAAATTAAGGTAATTTTCAGGCATTTTAAATCCGCTTTTATCGTGGTGGACGCCATCGTTAAGACGATGGTCGCCTTCGTCATCACGATTACCACCTTCGTTAACACGATGGTTACTTTCGTTATCACGATTACCACCTTCGTTAACACGATGGTCACCTTCGTTATCACGATTACCGCCTTCGTTAACACGATTACCATCTTCGTTAACACGATGGTTACTTTCGTCATCACGATTACTACCTTCGTTAACACGATGGTTACCTTCGTCATCACGATTTCTACCTTCGTTATCACGATGATTACCTTCGTTAACACGATTTCTACCTTCGTTATCACGATTGTCACCTTCGTTAAGACGATGGTTGCTTTCGTTATCACGATTACCACCTTCGTTAAAACGATTGCCACCATCAATAATGCTCCCGTCAGCGGAGACATAAAAAAAATCCCCTTCCGTTTCGGGAAGGGGACCGCCTTCTTTAATACCTGCTTTTACTGTACAGTGAAATAAATGCTGTCGCTAAACTGCAACTGTGTCTGCCCATCGGTAAAAGTAGCTTTACTCGACTTTGTAGTGGACAGCGTGGTAGCTGCTTTAACGACAATAGGAGTCAATACCGGCACATTTTTATGATGCGACACCGGCAATATGCTTGCAAACTGGAAAGCATAGATAGTTGAGCTTTTCAGGTTGTTGATGAGCAGTTCAGCTTCAAGGGTAAAAATAAGGTAGCTCCAGGTGGTCGGAACTACGCCTTTAGCGGAAACAGGAGCATATCTCCATACATAACCGGCACGCTTGCCTACGGATTTAGTACGTAGGTGAACCCATTGAACACCCGATTTCATTACTTCGAAAACCCTCGGGTGGGGCGTACCTTTCTTTTTTAATTTATACCCGCTGCTGTTGATCATCTGCTGGGCTTTAGCCAGGTTACCGGCAGCAACGGTATTTGCAGTGTCTTCCACATAATGCCCGTTAGTGGTAAGAGCAGTCATCAGGATGTCGGCATCCTGCGCCAAAAGTTTGGTAAGCGCTTTTGATGTATTTCCGGCGGCGACCTTATTCAGGTCGTTTTGCACCGCAGTACAGTAAGCGCCAATGGTAGTTGTAGGTATCGGCAGGCTGGGGAAGAAGGCATTCCCTGCTAAAGCGGTCTCCGTACCGTTACCAAATGATACAAGCTCGGGAGCGGGCATAACTTCGTACTCGAGCGATATCTTGGCTTTTTTCTGTGTTGTTTTCATACAATAAAGGAATTAAGTTTATATATTGAAATTGACGAAACAAAGTTACCGTGACATTTTAGACATTTATTTAAATGTCATAACTACCTTTTTGTCAGATACTGGTACACCAGGTCGTATAGCTCGTCAATAGTGTGTTTCTGGCGGCGGGGTACTGTGTTCTCCATATTTTTGTCAAGCAAAGAAATATGGTGGGGAAAGCGTTTTTCTATAAACTGGTTCCAGTTCAGTTTGCCATTGCTGGCATAAAGGGCAAGTATATTGCGCATATCTTTGGTGGCGCCGTAAGGAGTTTTTAAATTAAACGCCCTTTTCACCATGCACTCCGTAACTCCATGGGCAAACAAGGCATCCAGTTCGGGAAAGCACCCTCGTTTATTATCCATAAAATTAGTGATAGACTTCGTAAGATCGTGGATATAGCCGTAACTTCCGGCTCTTCTGCTGCGTTTCCCTTTTTTATTGAACGCATTCAATATGAATCTGAGTACATCAGCTGGCAATATCACAGATGTGGCTTTCTTCATGGCTTTGAGAGGATGGTTATGTGGTTATAACATATTTTACAGGCATTTCAAACAACTATCACATGCAAATATAAAGCGAAACTCTGTAATATCAAAGGTTTTGAGAATATTTTTTTTGTTAAAAAAATCATGTCGGGTAAAAATGATTTGATGCTGTAGTTAATAAAGATTCCTCACGGAGTTTATCCTGACGAAGGAAGGGTTCGGAATGACATATTGTATTGAGGGATAAGAGGGAAGAGGCGGGGGGGGGGGGGGCCCCCCCCCCCCCCCCCCCCCCCCCCCCCCACAAAAA
>JBEKEO010000061.1:0-14682 GCA_050013795.1 Bacteroidales bacterium | reverse complement strand
AGCCTAAGTTTTATCTTACAACTAAAAGTTTTAAGGAAGTGGAAAACGGTTTCATGCTTAGTAAACTAAAAGATAAAACCGTTCTGCTTCATAAACAGCAAAACGAAATAAGCACGCTGACCTTTAAAGATGATCAATACATTTTTGAATCGGAAGCTGTAAAAGGAACGTTTAATAAATCCACGTTCGAGCTTAACAAAGCCGAATTTCTGAAAAACGATCTGAAAGAGTTTGAGTTTTTGCAGGCGGTGAATATGTTCTTGCTGTTTGATGCGGCGAAAAATCTTTATTAAATTTTAAGATTTATGCAGATAATTTAAGAAATTGACTATAGATTAATTAAGGATTACGTAGAAACTGCAAAAACTTAAATTGCACGTTTATACAGTTTAATTACCATTTCATCTTTAAGACGTTATTTTTAGTAAATGAAAGCTGAAACAACCATTCAATACCTTGCATTATTACGAGGTATCAATGTAGGCGGGAACAATATTATCAAAATGACCGAGCTGAAAGCCTGTTTTGAAACAATGGGTTTTACTGATGTTGCAACATTTATTCAAAGTGGTAATGTGCTGTTTAAATCCACTGAAAAAGACAAAGCGAAGCTGACAAAAAAAATAGAAAAAACATTATCTGATAATTTTAACTACAAGTCATTAGTTGTATTGACTACTTATGATCAACTTGAAACAATTGTTAAAAAAGCGCCTAAAGGCTATGGCGAAAACCCCGATGAATACAGGTACGATGTTCTCTTTTTAAAAGAGCCGCTTACCTCTGAAGTGGCTATTAAAACAATAAAAGAAAGAGAAGGAGTTGATAAAGCTTATGCGGGGAAAGGCGTCCTTTATTTCTCCAGGCTAATAAGCAAGGCAGGACAAAGTTATTTAACTAAAATAATATCACTTCCTGTTTATAAAAACATAACTGTTAGAAATTGGAATACCACTACAAAGTTGTTTGAATTGATGAATAAATAAAGCACCAATGCCATAAAAAGCATTCACAATACAATTGTTCATTTGGAATAAAATAAAAAAGCAGGGATAGTTTGTCTCAGGTGGCTTTTGGGGATTTCGGGTATACAATGTTATTATTTTCATCATCCTCAGTTTTACTGATATCAATTAGTTGCTTGAATACTTAATAGAATGAAAAAGCAAAATCACTATTTACGTATTATTTACTTACTTTTATCGCTCAATTAAAATAAGAGTTAACGTGAAACAAAAAATTATATCTGCAGTTTTTACGGTTTTACTTATTTTCCTGTTCCAGTTCTCATTTTCGCAGGCGAATACCAATTCAAAGGACAGTACCTCGTATGAGTTCCAGGGAAAAATATTGTCAAAAAACGCTGACATTGTTACTGTTCAGCAAACAGATTCTTCAAGACTGCCGGTAAAGAATATAATAGGAATGCTTTCAAAATACTTTGAAAAAGTATTATTCGGTGCAAATATAACAGGATGGCTGGATGTGGGAAAGATGAAGGTTACAGCAACGAATAAAGGAATTGTTACTATGAAACTGCTGGAAGAAAAAAGCATGATAACCATTGATGGGAAGCAAGAAGATCATTTCCAGCCGGGCTTCGTGGTAAAGTTCATCTGGAAAGAAAAGAATAATTAAAAACTGTTAATCAGTATCTATTTCCGTAGAGTTGCTTTTAACCTAAGAGGGTTAGTCAACAAATCAAGTGCATCGAAAATATTATTACAAACAACATCCGCACCCATCATAGTCTCTGGGGAAGCTCCTTCTTTTTGTATCAGGCAAATGCCAAGCGCGGCGTGTTTTAGCATAAGCGCATCATTCCTTCCGTTACCGACAGCCACAACACTGTCAACGCCAAGTTGTGCAATATATCCAAGTTTTTGCAACTGTTGGTCGGTTTCATCTGTAATCTTGATTTTACACTTCACATGTTTCAGTTGTTCTTTAACATTGCCGAAAGTATCGGCTGAAACAATATGAATATCCAAACTGGAAACTAAAATATTTAACTTATCTTTCACTCCTTCAAGTAATTTGCCATCGACACCAAGTGTGCCATTAAAATCAAGTACAAGGTATTGGAGTTGAAGTTCTTTAGCGCCTGGAATTGAAATTGATATCATAATAGTTCTTCTTTAAGATTTACTGTAAAAACGATAGTGTAAATATAGGCAAATCAGCCTATCTTTTACATAAAAAATATAAGCAAAGTTATATATTTCATAATATTATTTTATAACTTCGCCACTTCTATTTGAATTGTTTTTTCATTAACAGATACAGACATATTAAATATAAAAACCATGGAAAAGAAAAATTTTATCACATGTGACGGTAATTATGCCGCAGCGCATATTGCTTACATGTTTAGTGAAGTAGCTGCAATATTCCCAATAACTCCATCGTCCACAATGGCTGAATATGTTGATGAATGGGCGGCTAATGGGAGAAAGAATATTTTTGGAGAAACAGTTAAGCTAGCCGAAATGCAATCGGAAGCAGGCGCTGCAGGCGCTGTACACGGTTCGCTTCAATCAGGCGCACTGACTACGACATATACAGCATCACAGGGTTTGCTGTTGATGATACCGAATATGTATAAAATATCCGGCGAATTATTACCAGGCGTATTTCACGTTTCGGCAAGAAGTATTGCGGCTCAGGCATTATCAATTTTCGGCGACCATAGCGATGTGATGAGCACCCGTTCATGCGGATTTGCACTTTTGGCTACAGGGAGTGTTCAGGAAATTATGGACTTGGCAGGCGTTGCTCATCTTACTGCAATCAAATCAAGAGTCCCTTTCCTGCATTTCTTTGACGGGTTTCGTACATCTGCAGAAGTACAAAAAATAGAAGCCCTCTCCACAGAGCAATTAGCAAGCCTCCTGGATTATAAAGCGCTGCAATCATTCAGGGACAGAGCTTTAAATCCGGAACACCCTATAACCCGTGGTAGCGCTCAGAATCCTGATATTTATTTCCAGTCACGCGAATCTGCAAACAAATTCTACGATGCAGTTCCTGACATAGTTGAAGATTATATGCAGCAACTGAAAAAATTTACCGGACGTGAATATCATCCGTTTACTTATTACGGACCACAGGATGCAGAACATGTTATTATTGCTATGGGCTCTATTACTGATATAACAAAAGAAGTAATAGATTATTTAAATGCCCAAGGTAAAAAACTCGGACTTATCACCGTTCACCTTTACAGGCCATTTTCAGCAAAATATTTCTTTAAAGTTTTACCTAAATCAGTTAAAAGAATCTGTGTTCTTGACCGTACAAAAGAACCTGGCGCTAACGGAGAACCTTTATATCTCGACGTTCGCGACATGTTTTATGAAAACCAGAATCATCCTATGATCATTGGCGGAAGATATGGACTGAGTTCAAAAGATACAACTCCTTCAATGGTATTATCGGTTTATGAAAACCTAGTATCTGCAAAACCAAAAAATCATTTTACTGTTGGTATTGTTGATGATGTAACAAATCTCTCACTCCCTGTGTTACCCGAAATCAGCGTAACTCCAAAAGGCACTTTTGAAGCTAAATTCTATGGTTTAGGCGCTGACGGAACTGTAGGGGCAAATAAAAATTCCATTAAAATTATTGGCGATACAACTGATAAATATTGCCAGGCATATTTTGCTTATGATTCAAAGAAATCAGGTGGTATCACGGTTTCGCATCTTCGTTTTGGCGATAATATAATCCGTTCACCTTACCTGGTAAACACTCCTGATTTCGTTGCCTGTCATGTTCCTTCTTATCTTGACAAATATGATATGCTGAAAGGTTTGAAAAAAGGCGGCTCCTTCCTTTTCAACAGTATATGGGACGAAGAAGAAACAAAGAAAAGACTGCCCGATCACATGAAAAAATATCTTGCAGTAAACGATATTAAATTTTACGTGATAAATGCTACGCGCATTGCCGAAGAAATCGGGATGGGTAACCGTACCAATTCTATAATGCAGGCAGCATTCTTCAAAGTTTCCAATGTCATTCCTTATGATTTAGCTGTTAAGGAAATGAAACATGCAATTGAAAAAACTTATGGAAGAAAGGGTGAGAATGTTGTTAAAATGAATTATGCTTCTATTGATAAAGGCGGAGAAGTAAAAGAAATAAAAGTTCCGGCAGAATGGAAAAATATAGAAGTGAAACCGAAAAAAGATGACAGGAAAATTCCTGATTTTATTAAAAATGTCATGGAACCCATTAACGCACTTAAAGGTGATGATCTTCCTGTCAGTTCATTCAGCGGCCGTGAAGACGGAACATTCCCCTGCGGAACCACTGAATACGAAAAAAGAGGCATTGCGGTAAGCGTACCTGAATGGATACCCGAAAATTGTACTCAGTGTAACCAGTGTGCATTAATTTGTCCTCATGCAGCTATAAGGCCTTTCCTTTTTACAGAAGATGAAATGAAAAAACTTCCTGCAAATACCCAAACATTAAAAGCATTTGGGAAAGATATTGAAGGATATCAGTTCAGGATACAGGTAAGTGTGCTGGACTGTACCGGTTGCGGCAATTGTGAAGATGTTTGCCCATCGAAAACAAAGGCTCTTGTAATGAAACATCTCGGGACACAATCAGCAGAAATCGCAAGATGGGATTATATTGCAAACAATGTTTCTTACAAAGACAATATTCTTGACAAATTCAAAACATTTAAAAACAGCCAGTTTGCACAACCTTTATTTGAATTCTCAGGAGCTTGTTCCGGTTGCGGAGAAACACCATACATAAAAGTAATTACACAATTATTTGGTGAAAGAATGATAGTGGCAAATGCAACAGGTTGTTCTTCTATTTATGGCGGCTCGGCTCCCGCTACTCCTTATCGCGCCAGCAACAGGAATGGCAAAGGTGTTGCATGGGCTAATTCACTTTTTGAAGACAATGCTGAATATGGATTTGGTTTAGCTATTGGAGTAAGCAAAATCAGGGAACGCATAAAACGTTTAATGGAAGAAGCAATAGCCACAGATATTCCAGCCGAAATGAAAGAAGCTTTTAAAGGTTGGATTGATGCTAAAGACAAAGCCGAAGAATCGATCATTGCTTCTGAAAAAGTTATAAAAGTTATTGAAAAAAGTAATCTACCTGTTGCAAAACAAATTATGGATATCAAACATTACCTGATTAAAAAATCGGTATGGGCATTTGGCGGCGATGGATGGGCTTACGACATTGGTTATGGCGGTATCGACCATGTGATCGCTTCAGGTGAAGATATTAATATGCTTGTCCTTGATACAGAAGTTTATTCCAATACAGGAGGACAATCATCGAAAGCTACACCTATTGGCGCTGTAGCAAAATTTGCTGCATCAGGTAAAAGGGTGCGTAAAAAAGATCTGGGCATGATGGCAATATCATACGGTTATGTTTATGTTGCACAGGTTGCAATAGGAGCAAACAACAGCCAATATTTCCGCGCCATTAAAGAAGCAGAAGCTTATCCGGGTCCCTCTCTTATAATTGCTTATTCCCCCTGTATCAATCATGGGATGAGAGCAGGAATGGGAAAATCACAGGAACAGCAGGATCTGGCTGTAAAAGCCGGGTATTGGCATTTGTACCGTTACAATCCGCTATTAGAAAAAGAAGGCAAAAATCCTTTCAAACTGGATTCGAATGAACCTAACTGGCCTGAATTCCAGAAGTTCCTCGATAGCGAAGTGCGTTATACTTCACTGAAAAAATCCTTCCCGAAAGAAGCGGATGAATTATTTAAAGCTGCTGAAGAAGCTGCGAAATGGAGATACAATGTTTACAAGCGTTATTCGGTAATGGAATACGGAAGCAAGTAATGCATTGTTGAGATGATTGCATGAATAAAGGGCTTTGCAAATGCAAAGCCCTTTTTGTTTCCCCGAAATGTGTGAATTATGTAACATTTTACTTTTTTTGTGTAACACTATCCCGGAATAAAGGCGCCACCTTTGCTTTTAAAATTATAATATAAAAAAACATGGATGATAAAGAAGTTGTAAAATCGAACAGAACGGATAAACAGGAACTTGAAAAATCGAAAGCCCATATTACGGTGGAAATAATTGAATATGTTCCCAAGTCGGTTGTCTGCAAAACAATAATGAGAAAATCAACAGGAAATATCAGTGTAATGTCGTTCGACAGTGGCGAAGGATTAACCGAAAAAACATCTCCTTTCGACACTTTTGCCCAAATCATTGAAGGCAAAGCCGAAATGGTAATTGATGATACTTCTATTTTACTCGAAACGGGTCAGTCCATTATTATTCCTGCTTTTAAATCAAATCACATAAAAGCAAACGGTCGGTTTAAAATGATAACTACTGTAATTAAAAGCGGGTATGAATTATGAATGTTTGATAATAAATTAATGCAACTATGCCGCACATTGCGTAGTTAAATACAGAATGAAATTTAAATATGATAGAAGTTAAGAAAAAAGGCATTTTATTAACAAAGACTGACCTGGAATTTGAAAATGACGGCGTGCTTAATCCTGCTGTAATACGCGAAGGCGACAGTGTGCATATGTTTTACCGTGCTGTGCGAAAAGGGAATTTTTCGAGTATAGGTTATTGCAGGTTTGATGGTCCGATGAATCTGGTTGAACGTTGGAATAAACCTTTCATGGTCTCTGAATTCGGTTATGAAGATAAGGGTGTTGAAGATGCACGCATTGTAAAAATTGACGACTTATACTATTTGACATATACCGCTTATGACGGTTTAAATGCACAGGGAGCATTAGCAGTGTCTACCGACCTTCAGCATTTTGAAAAGAAGGGAATAATTGTACCCCCTATCAGCTATATCGAATTCTTATATCTTCTGGAAGATGCCGAAAGGGTAAATAAAAAATATTACCGTAACCATAAATTTTATTATCAGCAAAAAGATAATGAAATTGATAAGAAAATATTGCTTTGGGATAAAGATGTTTTCTTTTTCCCACGGAGGGTAAATGGTAAGTTGTGTTTCTTGCATCGCATAAGACCTGGTATCCAGATCACTGCTGTATATGAATTGCATGATCTTACAAAAGAATTCTGGAGAGAATATTGCATGAACCTGAAGTCGCATATCGTGATGGACCCCAAGTATAAACATGAGTCAGTATCCATAGGAGGCGGATGCCCACCGATAGAAACAGAACAGGGATGGCTATTGATATATCACGGAATTGAAAAAACTGCTGTAGGGTATGTATACACTGCCTGTGCAGCATTACTTAAACTTGATGATCCTTCAATAGAAATAGCCCGTTTGCCATTTCCTTTGTTTTTGCCCGAGGCTGATTGGGAATTAAATGGTACGGTTAATAATGTTGTATTCCCCACAGGAACTGCTTTATTCGGCGATACTCTTTATATGTATTATGGCGCAGCCGATGACCTGATAGCCTGCGCATCGCTGAGTTTATCAGCATTAGTTAATGAATTGTTACTTTATCCAATAAAATGAAAAATAAAAACATTTTCAATATTTTCGAAACAGACCATTTAAATAATATTCTTTGTGAAACTTTAGGATATGAAGTCATTGCAAAAGACAGGGATATTCTTTCGCGGAATATAAATGATAAACCCTTGCCTGAAATACTGTTCATCACTTCATACCCACCGAGGGAATGCGGCATAGCAACTTATTCGCAGGATCTGATACATGCCATTGACACCAAATTCGGTCATTCATTTTCAATAAAGGTATGCGCTCTTGAATCCAAAGATGAAACATTTTCCTATGATGATAAGGTCAGTTATGTGCTGAATACCTCAAATGCAGAAGAGTATCCTGTTTTGGCTGATAAGATAAATCAAAACGGGAGAATAAAGATAATTGTTATTCAACATGAATTTGGTTTTTTCCTGCTTTCAGGAGGAAACGATTTTCTTCAGTTTATTAATCAATTAACAAAACCTGTTGTTCTTGTTTTCCACACTGTTCTGCCCCGTCCTGATGAACGTTTTAAAACAATGGTGAGGAATTTGGCGGCTGCCTGCAGATCTGTTATTGTAATGACAAATACATCCAAAGGTGTATTGGATCAGGATTATGGAATACCACAGGAGGAAATTGAAGTAATTGCGCATGGCACTCATTTGGTTTCGAATAACGGGAAAGCATTTCTCAAAAATAAATATGGATTTACAGGACGTAAGATACTTTCAACATTTGGATTAATCAGTTCAGGGAAGAGTTTTGAAACTACGTTGGATGCATTGCCTGCCATTGTTAAAACAAACCCTGAAGTATTATTCCTTGCTATAGGGAAAACTCATCCTGGTGTAATAAAAACTGAAGGAGAAAAATACAGGCACATGCTTGAAGAAAAAGTTATTTCATTAAACCTTGAAAAGCATGTCAGGTTTATCAACCATTATCTGGATCTGCCTGTTTTACTTGAATATCTTCGCCTGACCGACATTTACCTTTTTACATCAAAAGATCCTAATCAGGCAGTAATCGGAACGTTTTCGTATGCCATGAGTTGCGGCTGTCCTATTATATCAACACCTATACCCCAGGCACGGGAGATGCTTGATGAAAATACAGGAATAATAATTGAATTCCTGGATTCGCAAGCTTTAGCTAAAGGGGTTGTTAAATGGCTCAGCGATGAGCCATTAAGGAAAAATGTAAGCCTTAACACCTTGCATAAGATAGCCCCTTCAGCATGGGAAAATTCAGCAATTTCACATGGTTTGCTTTTTGATAAGATATTAGGTCCTGAATTTTCGCTTCAATACAGTCCTCCTGTTATCAATCTGAATCAAATAAAACAACTGACCACTGATTTTGGAATGATACAGTTTTCGAAAATCAATATGCCTGATATTACTTCAGGATACACCCTTGATGATAATGCGCGGGCATTGATAGCAGTTTGTATGCACTATGAATTAACCAGGGATACCTCGGATTTAGACCTGATGAAAACTTATCTTAATTTTATTAAGCATTGCATGCAGCCAGATGGAAACTTTCTTAATTATGTGGATAAAGACGAACAATTCACTCAGCAAAACAATGAGACAAATTTAGAAGATGCCAATGGCAGGGCAATTTGGGCATTGGGTTATCTGATCTCAAGAAAACACTTGCTCCCTATAGAAATAAATGTGATTGCTGAAGATATGATGAAAGCATCTGTACAGCATATAAAGAATATGTTCTCTTCCCGTGCAATGGCTTTCAATATAAAAGGATTGTATTACTATAACAGGGAATTTTATTCTCCCTCAGTTACAGAACTTATAGAAGTTCTTGCCGACAGGCTTGTTGCTATGTATGAACATGAATCCGGAAATGGCTGGGACTGGTTTGAGAGTTATCTTACCTATGCAAACAGCATATTGCCTGAAGCAATGCTTTTAGCATACAGGGCGGTAAAAAAACAAGCTTATTTATACATTGCAAAAAAATCATTTGATTTCCTGTTGGCACAAACGTTTGATAATAATGAAATAAAAGTTATTCCCAATAAAAGCTGGTTATCTAAAGGAGGTATCCGTGCATTCTATGGAGAACAGCCTATTGATGTTTCTTATACCATACTTGCCCTGTATACATTTTATTGTACTTTCAAAGAAGAAGAGTATTTAAATAAACTTAAAACAGCCTTCAGTTGGTTTTCAGGCAACAATCATTTGCACAGGATTATTTACAATCCTTGTACCGGAGGCTGTTGCGACGGACTGGAAGAATATCAGGTCAACCTTAACCAGGGAGCGGAATCAACAGTAAGTTACCTGATGGCTAGAATTGTAATGGAAAAGCAATTTCGGAATTTAAACGCCGGAACTACGGAAAAGAACAAAGTACTTTTGTATAACTAAACCTTGAAAGAGGAAGTTCAAACCATCCAATCCACAAGGGATAGGATGAGATATCAAAAATACGAAAACATCTGTGATGTCATTACCCAAAAAAAGAAGACCACCCTAATGGATGGTCTTCTTTTATTTTAAGCAATATGAGTCTTACTTAACAGATTTTGCTAAAGCAGCTCCAGCTTTGAATTTAGCAACTTTCTTAGCAGCAATTTTAATTGGCTTTCCTGTCTGAGGATTGCGTCCGGTTCTTGCAGCTCTCTTAGCTATTGAGAAGGAACCGAAACCAACGAGGATAACGCCTTCGCCTTTTTTTAATGATTTGCTAATGCTGTTAACTGTTGCATCTAAAGCCTTTTCAGCGGCTACTTTAGTTAATTTTGCTTCTTTAGCAATTGCATCAACTAATTGTGATTTGTTCATTGTTTTAAGTTTTTTAAATTAAACATATTGGTTAATTAAGCGCAAAGATACATATAAATTCAATATCTGCAAGCTTTTTGAAAGATTTTTTATTTTTTTAATAAATTAAAGTCAATGATAATGCATAAAAAGGATATGTTAATGCTGATTGTTCCCCTGAAAAGAGGCGTTAAATATGAAGGAAAGCGGGACTCCTCAGACTGACGGCAGGCGTGCGCGAAACAGAGCTTTAATATCATTCCTTAATAATCCTTGTAACCTCTGTCTTATCATTACTTAGCAGGCGCAAAATATAAACTCCTTTTGCAAGTGTGCTTATATCAATGATTGTTTTGCCTTGCGATAATGTTTGTTGCAGGATTGTCTGTCCTTGTATGTTTAGAATTTCTATAGTTGATTTTTGTGGAGATTCAATAGTTATATTATCTATTGCAGGGTTTGGATAAACTTCTATATTGCTTTCATTGTTATTTAATTCTTTAATTCCAACTTCGGATAATGGCAATATCCATATTCCACCTTCAGTTCCTGCAAATAGGTAATTTCCTTTTATAATTAATGAATAAATATTTAACCATACTGAAAACCCATATCCTTCCGCTTGCCAATTATTTCCATTGTTTGATGAGAAATACACTCCACTTCCATTATCATTAGTTCCAGTAAATATAGTATCTCCTTTTGTGATTAATGTATAGATACCCAAATCCAAATAATAAATGCCAGTATTCACTGCAGTCCAACTGCTTCCAGCATTTGAAGATAAATATATGCCACGATTCGGAATGCCCGCAAAAATATCATTTCCGTTTTTTGCAAATGAAATGGCAAACCCATTTGTTGGGATGCCTGTATTTGAAGAATCCCAATTAGTTCCATTATTTGTAGTTATATAAATGCCTTTCTGTGTTCCTGCAAAAATACTGCTATCACTTACAAATAATGAAGTTATATGTGAACTATCTGGCAAACCAGTATTTGCTGCATTCCAGTGAGCTCCACCGTTTGAAGACATAAAAACTCCTTCACTATATGTTCCTGCAAAAATGCTGTCTCCTTTTATGGCTAATGCGTCAATGATAGTATCAGTTAAGCCATTATTCATTTTAGTCCAATTGCCTCCAGTATTTGTTGACAAAAAAACACCACCACCAGTCCCTGCAAATATGCTGTCTCCCTTTATGACTAATGACAATATAACAGAATCTGTCAAGCCATTGTTTATAGCAGACCAACTGCTTCCGTTATTAGTAGATAAATACATACCGTCTTCATAAGTCCCTGCAAAAATATTATTTCCATTTATTGCTAAGCACATAACATGATTACTATCAAGTCCTGTTATTTGCCATTGTGCATTTGCAAAGCTTGTCATACAAATGAATGCAATTATGAGTAAAAGTTTTTTCATAAATCCTTCTTGCTTTTATTTATATCAACAATCGGATAATTTGCCGTAGCTTTTCAAACATATTCCTTTCAAAATTACAAAATATATTGTTTCCGGCATAACGAAAGGCTTGTTTTTTATTCACTTATGCAGATAAGCGGCAATAATTCCCTGATATTGCCTCATTACACTCTTTATAGACGCAACAAACCCTATTGCTGCGTCTTAAATAGTCTGCATAGCGTCTTAAAAGCCTGTTGCTGCGTCTTAAATAGTCTTTATGGACGCAATAAACCCTGTTGTTGCGTCTTAAATAGGCTGCATAGCGTCTTAATAGCCTGTTGCTGCGTCTTTAATAGTCTTTATAGACGCAATAAACCCTAATGTTGCGCCTGAAACAGGCTGCATTGCGTCTTAAAAGCTAATTGTTGCGTCTTAAATAGTCTTTTCGGACGCAATAATACCCTTTATTGCGTCCGAAAAGACCTTTAATTACAAAATAACCACATAAATCCAGTCGCCAAAAGTATAATGTTCGGCGCCATCGTTAAAGGTTACCTTTTTCGAAGTGGTGGCAACCGTAGGCGTAGTAGTTTTTGCCGTAGCAATGGTTACCGTTGTTGAAGATGTTTTTTTAGGGCGCTTAAGCGGTAAAACATAAGCTTCGCGGAAAGCATAAATGCCTGCACTTTTTAAATTACTTATGTGAATATCGGCTTCGGTACTGATAAGTAATTCCTCTAAAATAGAGGGCGGAACTCCTTTGGCAGTAGTTGGACCATATTGGCGCACATAAACAGCCCTTTTCGCCACAGCTTTTGTAGTAATATCGCAGCAACCTATGCCCGGCGTTGCTTTAAAATGGCGGTTAAACGGAGCTTTTGCCTTTTTTACCCTGAAGCCGCAGCGTGTTGCCACTTCTATGCCGGCATTAACGTCGCCGGCTGTAATGGCGGCATCGTTGGCCACGCCCAGCACATAAGCGGCTACCTTTTTATAGGTAGTTGCCAGCGTTTTAAAGGCAACCTTTACCTGCGCCGAGGTAGTGGTAGGCGGCTTGGTCTGGGTGCCGTTATAGGTTGTTTCCAATGTTCCCGCCTGTGCGTGGGTCACAGCATCGGTTACGGGAGGCGAGCCTGCCAGCGGATCGCCTGCTGTTTTTACTATGTTGCCTGCACTGGCAAGCTGCAGTGGTGTCATCTTGGATATTTCCAGCGCCAGTTCGATCACCGGAATGTTCCTGCTCATCGCCATCACCATGGCAATGATTTTCCATTGTTTTTTAGTGATTTTTTTCATAAAAATTTGTTTTTAGTTTTATAGTAAATACATCCGGGCGACCTGTCATCGCATTCGCCAGGTACCAACCCGGAAGGTCTTTGGTCAGTGAAATTATTTGAATAGAAATATTGTTTGGAAGTATGAGATAGTCGTGTTTTTTACCCCATCCCTCTCTCCCTTCCCCTACTTGTAGGGGAAGGGACGGGGTTAGGGTACAAATACGGGCATATAATAAATGCCTGAATTGTTTAAATGCGTTATTACAACTTAGGTGGAGTTTGCTCTTTGCTTGTTGTATTGTATGTTTTATAAAAATAATCATCTTACTTCTGTATTAGCAGTTATAAACAATTCAATATTTTAAACTTTGTGCTAAAAAGAAGTAAAGATTTTTACATACAGTGAATTTAGTTAATACTATTTTTTTAAATATACGCTGATGCTAAATTACAACATTATTTATCAAATGTCAAGCTTTTTAACAAATATTTTTTATATATTCCTAATTATTACAATAAACAATACGCTGGTTCTATGTTTTCGCAAGAAATGACTTTATTGAATAACAGAGCCAGAGAGTAAATTTTAACATTTCTTTTGTTTTGTTGTAAAGAATGTAACATTTCTTATGTATTGCCGTAAAAAATCCCCAAATAGAAGTAATCATTAAAAAATACACACTAAGAATTAATTCGCATCTATGACAGAACAGGCAGTTGTATCGGACAGGAGACTTGCGCTGGGCTTAACCATAAGCTGTCATGCGCTGCTGGTACTATTCTTATTGTTCTACATTCTTCGCACACCTCTCCCGCCCTACCCTGAGCTTGGCGGCGGCTCGGGACTTGAAGTTAATTTTGGCAATTCAGCACAAGGGTTCGGAAATAATAAATCATACCAGCTTATTCCTTTGGATCTGCAGGAAGTTTCAGCATCGAAGAATGATAATTTCCTTACACATAATTTGGGTGAAGCAAGCAATATCAGCAGTAATAATAACAATCTTATCAATATCAGCACCCCCGTGGTGGATAACAGCAAAACATATCATAAGTCGAAAAGCAGTAATAGCCAGGGAATCTTTGGCAAACAGGGAAACCAGGGAAATGAAAATGGTGATGTAAATTCAACTAATTATAAAGGTAAAGGCGGAAAGGGTAATGATCCTGATGGAGGGAAAGATGCGGGAATAAAAGGACCGGGATATTCATGCGATATTACAGGAAGAAAAATAAATATGCTGGTGAAACCCGATTACGAATCGGATGAGCAGGGAAAAATTGTGGTAACCATCACCGTCGACCAGAATGGAACAGTTACCAAAGCCTTTGCAGGCGCCATAGGAACCACCATATCAGATCAGGCTATGCAGAAGCAGGCAGAAAAAGCTGCGCTTAAATCCAAATTCAATGCTAAACCAGATGCCGCAGTTGAACAGCAGGGAACCATCACCTATATTTACCGGAAACTGAATTAAATTATCCCTTCCATAAATACATAGTTGAAGACAGCGCAAGCTGTCTTTTTTGTTTTTTATTTAAAATCAATGCATAAATTTATTTTATTATTTTCGCATAGTATAATATTTATATGCATTATCCTGCATTTAAATTTATAATTTTCCTTTTTTATATTTAATAATTATCAGGAGATTGATTATTGCATCATCCGGTTTCAAGAATAACAATAATTGTTTTAGGTGTATTTACCGCCACATCTATGTTTTCTCAA
>JBEKEO010000060.1:0-14924 GCA_050013795.1 Bacteroidales bacterium | reverse complement strand
GTAATCATTTACCAGCCTGTAAACAAGTTTTTGATAAACTTTTTTCCCTTTAATCGTAACGAATAAATAATTATTATCAACCGCTTCTTTTATTTCATCCCGATACTTCATATATTTTTCCATTTGCATTATCAGGGAATTTCCTAACGGGATTATTCTTTCTTTATTACGTTTACCTAAAACTTTTATTGTTTTTTTTACTAAGTCAACATCGGTAACGCTAAGATTAACCAGTTCTGTCAAACGCATTCCAGTCATATATAACATCTCAACAATAAGCCGGTTCCTTACTCCTTCAAAATCTTTTCCGAAATCAACCTTATCAAGCAATGTAGCCATTTTATCTTTTTCCACATATGAAGGCAGTCTCTTTGACATTTTCGGTGCTATTATCTTCGTCATAGGATTCCCGGTGATCTCACCTTCTTTAATAAGAAATTTGCAATATGATTTCAGTGTGGAAATCTTCCTGTTTACAGCACGGGCAGAAATTCCATGCTCCATAAGGCTTGCAAGCCATGTACGAACATGCATGAAATCGAACTCTTTATAATTGTTAATACCATAATCATTCTGTAGGAAAGAAAAAAACTGCTCAAGGTCGTTGCGGTATGATACTACTGTATAAGGGGAATATCTTTTTTCGAACTGAATGTACTGGAAAAATCTATCGATTGCCATTGCCCTCATTAAATATAAAAAGAAGAAATTCTTGTATCAAAGGTACTACATTTTTTGAAGGGATACAAATATTTCTTCTTAAATAATGAAATATATTATTATTTCATTATAAATCCTGAATCAAAATTCAAAGCATGAAACCGAGAATGCCTAATTTCATTAATACTCGGGCTCTGCTTCGTGAAGCTTTTGGATATAAATAGCTTTGAGTTTTTCACCTCGTTTAACTACAGAAGGCTTGGTAAATTTCTGGCGCTCCCTTAATTCTTTTACAACGCCGGTCTTTTCGAATTTACGTTTGAGTTTTTTTAACACTTTATCAATGCTTTCGCCTTCTTTAACAGGTACAATAATCATAATTTTTCTTTTTAATTATATTCTGATTAAATAAAATAATGGGGTGCAAAGGTAGTTATTTATTTCTATTTAAAAAATTTATTGCAAGAAATTTCCATTCAGAACATTGTTATAAATTCTCAAGAATAAAATCTGTCATCCGTTTAAACAAGTGGTAGCGAGTGTATCCTCCATAAATGCTGTGATTCTTGTTAGGATAGAATTGCATCTCAAATTGTTTATTGGCTTCCACTAATGCATTTACAAGCATCATGGAATTCTGCAAGTGCACATTATCATCGGCAGTACCGTGAACTATCAATAGTTTTCCTTTCAGTTTCTTTACATGATGAACTGGAGAGTTATCATCATAACCGCTTGCGTTATCTTTTGGAAGCCCCATGTAACGTTCCGTATAAATATTATCATAATAGCGCCAGTTGGTAACGGGAGCTACAGCAATTCCCATTTTAAAATAATCGGCTCCTTTAGTCATACATAATGCAGTCATATAGCCTCCGTAACTCCATCCCCATATACCGATACGGGATTTATCCACATAAGATAAGTTGCCCAGGTATTTAGCCGTTTCAATCTGATCAACTGTTTCAAGTTTTCCTAATTGTTTGTAAGTACACTTCTTAAAAGCATCCCCTCTGCCACCGGTTCCACGGTTATCTACCGATACAACAATATACCCTTTCTGAGCCAACATCTGGAACCAGGCATAATCCATATAAGCCCAACTGTTTATAACAGTTTGCTCGCCGGGGCCTCCATATACATACATAAGCATGGGATATTTTTTCTTCGCATCAAAATCTGGAGGCTTAATCATCCATCCATTTAATTCAACATCATCTGATGTTTTGAATTTGAAGAATTCTTCATTAGAAAACCCGAATGACTTCATTGCTGAAATGATCTCGGCATTGTCGTAAACCACGTTCAATTCTTTTCCGTCGGACTTGTTTATGGAAACATAGGATGGCGTATTAGCATTACTATATGTGTTAATGAAATATTTATATCCTTCACTAAATTGAACTTCATTGACACCTTCCTTAGATGATATCTTTGTTTTCTTTGTCCCATCCAGCTTCACAGAATACAACGCTTTTTCCGTGGGCGACTCTTCATCGGAAATATAATAAACTATCCCTTCTTTCTCATCCACTCCCTTAACATCAAGGACTTCCCATTTACCCGAAGTAAGCTGCTTTACCAGGTTGCCGTCCATATTATAAAGATAAATATGAGTGAAACCATCTTTATCACTGGTGAAAATGAAACGACTTTTATCTTTTAGAAAAGTAAGGTTATTTGAAATATCTATATAGCATTTATTAGTTTCTGTGTATATGGCTTTCGAAACACCTGATGTGGCATCAGCAAGCAATATCTCAAGTTTGTTCTGAAGGCGGTTCATTCGCTGAATGGATAGTACATTCGGGTCTTCTGTCCATTTGATGCGTGGAATGTATTGGTCTTTTTCTTTCCCAATATCCATGGTTTGTGTTTTGGCTGTTTTCAGGTCGTAAACATGTATGCTTACAACTGAATTATCTTCTCCTGCTTTAGGATATTTATATTTATATATAGTAGGATAAAGGCTGTCAAAAAGCGTCATGTCAAATTCTTTCACTTTGCTTTCATCAAAGCGGTAAAAGGCAAGTTTGGAACCATCGGACGACCATGCATAAGCTTTGGTAAATTCAAATTCTTCTTCATAAACCCAATCGGGACTTCCATAGATAATATTGTTGTATAGCCCATCTTTGGTGACCTGATCTTCCTTACCGGAGGCAAGGTCTTTAATAAAGATATTGTTATCGCGCAGGAAAACAACTTTTGAACCATCGGGTGAAAAGCTTGCCAGTCGCTGTTTTCCACCATTCGACAAAGGAGTAAGTTTTTCTGTCTTAATATCCCATATATAATAATTCATTTTGGTTGAATGCCTGTAAATCCTTTCAAGGTTAGTACCAATAAGTATCTTCGTTTCATCAGGGCTCAACAGATATTCATCAATCCCTATGCCTTCCTTCTGCCCTTCAGGTACCAGCTGACTTGTGCGGACAATTGTTTTTTCTTGCTTCCCTGTTTTATATAAATATTCATTTATCATGATTTTATTCTCAAGTATGCAGTAATGCTCCCCATCTTTCATGGGAACAACATCTTCAAGAGTGGTCGGGTAAAACGTTCCCGATTCCCATATATCTTCAAGAGTAAGTTCTTTTTTATCCGTTTGAGCTTTTAAATTAATAAAGCATATAAACATGAACGACAGTAATACCAGCTTTCTCATAGTGTTTCTGTTTTGTGTTTTATTGAATAATAATAATTCCAAAGGTTTCAAAATTATAAAAATTAAACAGGCAACATGGCTTTTTATTTAAATTTATACATTTGTGCATTATTTGGGTTGTTAGCTCAGTTGGTTTAGAGCATTACCTTGACAGGGTAGGGGTCACTGGTTCGAATCCAGTACAACCCACAAATTCCTAAAAATTACTTTTACTGTCTAATATGAGAGAAATACGAATACCAATGCATTTTGTCAGCACGCTTAGCGAAGCTGAATCTCTCATTAACAAACACAAAAGATTCTGGGTCTCTAATTGCGGTTGTCGTGAACGCAAAGGTTCCTGCTCTCAATCAAGAATGGACGTATGCCTTATGTTCAGCGAAACAGTGCAATCGAGCGGCTCAGGTAAAAAGGAGATCTCAAGGGAGGATGTGAACGCTATTCTTAACGAAACAATTAACAGCAACCTGGTTGCCCGCCCTTTCAGAAACGATGACAGAACTAGCGAAGAGGGAATTTGCTTCTGCTGCAACGATTGCTGCTCTTATTTCAGCGACCCTTCTGAAGTCTGCGATAAAGGCGCTTTTGTAGAAAAAACAGATATAGACAGTTGTTCCGATTGTGGCGTTTGCGCCGATGTATGCTTTTTTAATGCACGCATAATAGAAGATGACAAACTTACCGTTATCAATGAGAATTGCTATGGTTGCGGATTATGCGTGGATATTTGTCCAGAAGAGTGTATTGAAATGATAGCCAGAAAGAATTAAACTATTCTTTAATTAATGCACTACGGCAAACTTCGCCACCATTTTTCCTGAATCATCTTTTACCTGTAAAATATAATTCCCTGCCGGAATATCTGATATATCAAGTGATTCCGATTTATTCACATTAGCTTTATGAAATATCTTTATTATTTTACCCAGCATATCCTTTATGGAAATTTCAGCATCGCCCTCCGGTAAAATATTCCATGAAATATTCAACACATTGCCTGCAGGATTGGGAAATACCTGTAAAAGTCTTTCTGTTGCTATTACTGTAGGGCTATTAATGGATGAGGTGGAAGAGCCGCATTTGGCAAAATAAATTTCAAGATCACCAGTGCGAGTATCTCCCCAAGATGCATATATAGTGTCGTTCATATATTCGCATCCCATGAAATCATTTCCTTTTTGCAACAAAATACTATCGAACTGGGCCGTTACAGTGCTCAGTCGAATATTAGGCTGAAAGCTCGCACCATTGTTTGTCGAAACGGCAGCATAAAAATCGTTCGGCTGGAAGAAACCTGTTGAAGGAGCATTTCTCCTGTCGCGCCATGTTACGCACAAATTTCCGCTGCTATCATAGCTGCACCAAGGCATATCCTGAAGCACTCCATTACCAAGCGGATCATCATTAACACGAACTAAAGAAGACCAAGTAGCGCCCCCGTCACCTGAAGTGCTTATGCCTATATCAGCATCACCACTGGGAGCATAAACCGACACAAACGCCATTTTATTAGGATCAATAGGGTGAACAGCCAGGCAGTATCCCAGTTTCAGGTTGGTATCATTTGCAGCTGACGGAATATTGAACATAGCATTATACGAAAAACCTTCTCCACCATTATGAGAAGTAGCCAGTAACATTCGAGGAAACACACTTTGCGAAGCAAGATAACTGGGATAAGCTATGCACAATTTACCAGTGGCATTCACAGCAGGCACTGCCATGGGTTGCTGAATGACATTGCCAACCAGGAAACCAGTGGAATCGACATACCTGTAGGCACTCCATGTTTGCCCGCCATCAGCAGAGCGTTTGAAATACGGACGGTTTGGAGCAGGAATCCAATAGGCCGGTTTTGTTGCAAGATAAAGATTGCCAGAAGTACTCGAGGTTGAATTATCAATAACCATCCATGGTCGATCAATAGGATCTTTGCCTGCATCTTCACTCACTGAAAAGGCCTGAACAGGTGTTGACCAGCTAATCCCCCCGTCAGTGGAATGTGTCACATATATACCGCCGGCAGCAGGACTTGGGGTATAATCAATGTAAGCAAGGTATAATGTTCCGTCTTTTTTAAAGCACATAGTAGGGTCGGCTGATGTCCATGTAGTGCCCATATGCGGCATGTTATTCACATGTCCCCAGGTTTTGCCTCCATCAAAACTGCAGATGGTCTTCATGGTAACCCTATACAGATACACACCCATCCATGCCACTACAATATTATTCTGGTTCTGCGGGTTCACCGCCATGAATGGTTCACCGTCGAAATATGTGGAATTGGAAATATCTTCATTGGTCTGTGCGAATAAAAGCACCGGCACAAAGAAAAGAGCTAAAAGCAGAGTTCTCATAAGGAAGAATTTAATGTATCAAATATATGAATATTCCCTTTATGCACAGAAATATTTTTGCCACGAAGTTCTGTTAAAGATTATATTTCCTCAGAAATTTGGACGCCTATTGCAGATATTAAAATATCTTCCTGTAAATATGGCAATATGGCGTTGTTCCTTTATTCTCGTAATACTCCTGATGATAGTCTTCCGCTTTCCAGAAAGTCTTTGCAGGCCTTAACATGGTGGCAACCTTATAGCCTTTTTCCTGCAATGTCTTAATTGTTTTCTCTGCAATCTCCTTTTGTTCCATAGTCCTGAAAAATATGCAGGACAGGTATTGTTCGCCTAAATCCGGGCCTTGTCCATCGGTCTGAGTGAAATCATGTGTCTCGAAGAAATACTGGCATACCTTTTCATAGCTTACTTTGGCAGTATCAAAAACCACCTGTACGGATTCAAGGTGACCGGTAGTGCCTGAGCAGACTTCTTTATACGTAGGATTGCTTTTGGTACCTCCTGTATACCCCACCGTTGTTGAAATTACTCCTTCCAGCTTGTCGAAATAATACTGGGTTCCCCAGAAACAGCCTGAAGAAAATATGGCTGTATCATGTGCTGAATTGCCTTTATCGGGTACAAATACCATAGAAATTGAATTTACGCAATACCTGGTGTTCTTGCTGGTAAAGCCTTCGCCATAAAACACATGACCCAGATGGGCGCCACAGTTGGCGCATGTTATCTCCGTCCGCTCACCGTCGGCATCAGGGGTTTTTATTACAGCGCCTTTTATTTCATCGTCAAAGCTGGGCCATCCGCAACCAGCATCAAATTTGTTTTCCGACCTGTACAACGGGGCGTTGCACTGTTTGCACAAATAAGTTCCCTTGCCGTTGAAGTTGTAATACTCGCCAGTGTATGGCGCTTCGGTTCCTTTGTTTACAATAACCCTTGCTTCTTCGGGTGTCAGTTTGTTATATTTCTCTTTGCTTTGCATTGTATTTTGATTTTGACTGCATCCTGTGTAAAAAAGGAACAAGCTCATAATGCATGAAATTGTTCTCATAATAATTTAGATTTATTCTAAATTACATCCTCAACAACCATGCCCTGACATATTTACTGACATATAAAAATTGTTAATACAGGAAATTTAATAAACCCACCGTCAATTGGCAACAAAATTATAAACATTCTCAAGCTTACGATATAAGAAGTGAGTTTATCAAGCAGAAAAGTGTACTTTTCGTGGCGGGAAGGTGGCTTATCATGGTGAGAAGTGTACTTCTAGTGTTGTGACGTACACTTCTCAGGTTGTGAAGCGCACTTCTCACTCCGATAAACTAACATTTCAAGGCGAAAGGTGTACCTGTAGGGTTGGAATATTCACTATATGAGTTATTTCAGCAGCATTTTCCTCAGCATATTTAAAGCCGTAACCGAAGCTCTTTCAATATTAACCATGCGGATGTTTCCAAACTGGAACTTTTGGGAGATAGTTTCTTCAACAGAAGACACAGCTATCCAAACAAGTCCTACAGGCTTATCAGCCGTTCCTCCATCAGGTCCGGCAATGCCTGAAACAGCCACAGAGTAATCAACATTAAATTTCTTCCTTATATTCTCAGCCATTTCTTTAACGCATTCCTCACTCACGGCTCCATGCTTCAGGAGAGTTTGATTGCTGACATCAAGAACATTTTCTTTAATCTCGTTGGAATATGCAATCACTGAACCTTTATAGTATAAGGAACTTCCGGGGACTTTGGTAATGCAATGTGCCAGATAGCCGCCTGTGCAACTTTCAGCAGTTGCAAGTGTTTTTCCTTTAGCTGTAAGCAGTTTTCCAATTATCTGTTCAAAGGTCTCGGTATCGTATCCGTAAATATTATCAGAAATAATACCTTGCAGCTTTACTACCTCCCTTTCAATTTCTTTCTTCAGACCATCCCTGTTATTTCCTCTGGCAGAAAGCCTCAGTCTCACCAATCCCGGCGAAGGAAGGTATGCAAGCTTAATATGGGCTGGTAAATTATTTTCCCAATCTGTTATCATATCAGCAAGGAAGGACTCCCCTATCCCCTGGGTAAGCACTGTTTTATGGACGATAGTATCATCTGTCATTCTTTTCTCGATCATTGGGATAATGGAATCGGCCGTCATGGTTTTCATCTCATAGGGCACACCCGGCGTGGCAACGACCACTTTCCCCATGTTTTCAAACCAAAGGCCAGGGGCTGTCCCTTGCTTGTTCCTTATTACAACGCAATTCTCAGGGACTTCGGCTTGCTTCCTGTTTGTTTCAGTAACCGGAACGCCTCTTTGTATAAAAAAACCCTCTATGTCTTTATAAGTATTTTCATCAAAGACCAAGCGTGAATTATAATATTTACAAAGAGTTTCTTTCGTTAGGTCGTCATTTGTTGGGCCAAGTCCACCGGTGATAAGCACAATATCGGCATTCTTCTCGGCATCTTTTAATGCTTTGATAATTTCACTTTCCTTATCGGAGATGACAACAATACGCAACACATCAACACCTATCGTATTCAGTTGCTCCGCCATCCACGAGGCATTGAAGTTAGTTACCTGCCCGATGAGCAGTTCATCACCTATGTTTATAATAATCGCTTTCATAATCTTAATCCAATTTCTGCTGTAAAATTAGTTGTTTTAAGTCGCATCACTTATTAATGTTAAAATTTCTTAAACATTTCCATCGCTTTCATTAAAAAGGATTATTTTCGCACCTTATTTAGAATTAACCATACTCCTAAAAATACAACATAGGATGTTTACACTTTTTAAGCGGGAAATAAAGAATTTTTTAAGTTCGCTTATTGGATACATCGTCATCACTGTCTTCTTACTTATCAACGGGTTGTTCCTTTGGGTGTTCCAAATGGATTACAACATCCTTGAAAACGGATACTCCAATATTGATGGCCTTTTCATGCTGGCACCATTGGTATTCCTGTTTCTTATCCCAGCCATCACCATGCGTTCGTTCGCTGAAGAAAAACGAAGCGGCACCATAGAAATGCTGATGACAAAGCCGCTGACCGATTTGCAGGTTGTACTTGCAAAATACTTTGCAGGAGTTGTACTGGTGGTCTTCTCATTATTGCCAACTCTCATTTATTACATTACAGTTTACCGGCTTGGAAGCACTCCCGGCAACCTTGATGTTGGAGGTACATGGGGATCTTACATAGGGCTTCTTTTCCTTGGGTCTGCTTTTGTGGCCATAGGTTTATTTGCATCAACTCTTACCGATAACCAGATCATTTCTTTTATTATTTCCATAGTTCTCTGTGGTTTTATATATATTGGGTTTGAGCTTATTTATTCATTCGCGATATTCGGGAAATTCGCTTTATTCATTCAATCGCTTGGAATCAGCGCACATTATGCATCTATAAGCAGAGGGGTGATCGACACAAGGGATATTATTTATTTCCTCAGCCTGATTATCATTTTCATCTTATTAAGTAAAATCTCTTTACAAAGCAGGAAATGGTAAAAAAGAAAGAAATAGCAGAAACCAAAACTGTTGCCTCATACAAAAAGAAGGGCATCAAGCGTCAGAATATTACTCAGCTTATATTCAGCCTTATCATCATTATTTCAATCAATATTATCGGTTCATACATATTCAAGCGCATTGATCTTACTTCAGAGAAAAGATATACGCTATCTGATGCTACCAAGAAACTATTGAAAAACCTTGATGATATTGTTTATTTCAGAGTTTATCTTGATGGTGATTTCCCTGCCGGTTTCAGGCAACTGAGAAACGAAACAAAGGAAATGCTCAACCAGTTCAGGGCATACTCGGATAATATACAATATGAGTTTATCAATCCTTCTGCCAGCTCCGACAAAAAGCAAACAAGGGATCTTTACAAGCAGCTTGTAAGCAAGGGACTTCAACCTACTAACCTCCAGACAAAGAAAAATGAAGGCTCAAGCCAGCAAATCATATTTCCCGGCGCTATTGTTACATATAAGGAAAGAGAATTGCCTCTTCAACTGCTGAATACACGCTATGATATCAAACCTGAAGTGGTGCTTAACAGTTCTGTGGAAGGTCTGGAATACAATATTGCAAGCGTTATTAAAAAGCTTTCTGTTATGGCGAAACCTAAACTTGCTTTTATTACAGGTCATGGAGAGCTTGACAAATATGAAACTGGTGATATTTCTGCTTCACTTTCGGAATACTTTAATGTTCAGCGGGTAAAGATTAATCATCACATTAACGCCCTTAAAGATTTCAAAGTCATCATAATTGCAAAGCCTGATTCGGTTTTTGATGAAAAGGATAAATTCATCATCGACCAGTTCATCATGAAAGGCGGTAAGGTTCTGTGGCTTGTTGATCCTGTTTTCGCCAGCATGGATAGTTTGCGCACTTCCGACCAGACTGTTGGCATTGCTATTAAACTCGGCCTGGAAGACCAGCTTTTTAAATACGGAGCACGCATTAATTACGATTTGATACAAGATATAATGGCGTTGCAAATCCCTGTGAAGACGGGCAATATTGGCACTCAGCCTCAAATGAAATTTTACCCGTGGTACTTCTTCCCTCTTGCAATGCCGGCAATAAATCACCCGATTGTAAATAACCTGAATGCGATAAAGTTTGAATTTGTCAGCAGCATTGATACTGTAGGGTCTAAGTCCATCAATAAAACAATTTTACTTACCACTTCAAAATATTCACGAACACTTGGCACTCCAGTTACTATATCACTTGATATCATGCAGAAAGAACCGGATGAACGGCTGTTCGATAAATCCAATATTCCTATTGCTGTTTTGCTCGAAGGCACTTTCCCTTCATTATATAAAGACAGGGTCAGCGACACTATTGCTAAAAATAAAGAGATAGATTTTCGCGAAAGCAGCGTTCCCAACCGCATGATAGTGATTTCCGACGGCGATGTGATACGCAACCAGGTGCAGGAAGCAAACGGTATTAAATATCCCTTACCTCTTGGTTATAATAAATACACAAGAGAATCTTTCGGCAACAGGGATTTCATTCTTAACTGCATCGACTACCTTTGCGATGAATCGGGCTTAATACAGGTGAGATCAAGGGAACTTAAACTGCGTTTGCTCGATACTACAAAGATCACTAAAGATAAATTAATGATACAGCTTGTAAATACAGGACTTCCCATATTGCTTGTTATTTGTTTCGGGATAATACAGGGAATCATCAGGAAAAGAAAGTACGCAAGGTAGTTATCTTTAAATTTAAGCTTTCTTATTCTTCACACTTATGAAAAAAAACAAACTCACATTTATAATCACTATTGTTCTGCTGGCTGTTGCCCTGTTCTTGGTTTATACCGCCACAAAAAGCACTATTCCAAGGGGGCTGAAAAATTTTGCAGTGGAAGACACTACGATAATCACTAAAATTTTTCTCGCCGATAAATCAAATAAACATGTTCTTCTCGACAGACAGGGAAAAGGAACATGGACTGTCAATCATAAATTCCAGGCATGTACCGAGTTGGTTAATATTTTCATTAAGACATTAAACAAACTTGAAGTAAAATCGCCTGTTGCTAAAGCTGCAAGGAACAATGTCATCAAACGACTTTCATCTTTAGGCGTTAAAGTGGAGATTTACCAGACTGTTTACAGGATAGACTTATGGGGATTAAAGTTCTTCCCTCACGAAAAACTTACCAAGACATATTATGTTGGCGATAACACCCAGGATATGATGGGGACTTATATGCTGATGGATGGCTACGATGAACCTTTTGTGGTTTATATACCCGGTTTTAATGGTTTCCTTTCAACCCGATACAGCACTATTGAAAACGACTGGCGCGACCATTCAATATTTTCAGTGGAATTGCCGGATATTAAATCATTGAAAATGGAATTCCCTTCCAGTCCCGACAGTTCTTATTTGATTGAGAATACAGGTAAGGTGAATTTTAAATTAACAGCGCTAAAATCGAATACTATTGTACCCGATTATGATACGATTAAAATGCTTGATTGCCTTTCCGCTTTCCGCGATATTAAATTTGAACTGATGATAAACGATTCCAAACAACATAATAAAGATTCGGTTACCCACTCCACCCCTTTTCATATTATTACCCTTACCGATATGTCGGGAAACACCACAGTGGTGAAAACCTTCCACAAGCCTTATATCCCCGGGCAGATTGACGATATTGACGGCAAACAATCTGTTTACGACCGCGACAGGCTTTATGCACAGCTTAATGGCGGCAAGGATTTCGCCCTTATACAGTATTATGTTTTCGACCGTATTTTGCGCCCTCTTTCCTATTTCCTGAAACCTCACGCTATCCGCAAATAATTCGGAATTCTTCATTCGTTTGTTCAAATGTTCGTTCGTTCGAATGTTCGTTTGTTAAACTGTTTCTTCCCTTTCTTTAAAGGAAAAGATGCTTTTGCATAGCGAGTTGCTATAAATCCCATGCAAATAGTAAGTAGTCCCTTGCGATTAATGAGTAATCCCTAGCGAATAGTGAGTAGTCCCATGCGAGTAGTGAGTAATCCCTAGCGATTAGTGAGTAATCCCTAGCGAATAGTGAGTAATCCCTAGCGATTAGTGAGTAATCCCTAGCGAATAGTGAGTAATCCCTAGCGAATAGTGAGTAATCCCTAGCGAATAGCGAGTAATCCCTAGCGATTAGTGAGTAATCCCTAGCGAATAGCGAGTAGTCCCTAGCGAATAGTGAGTAGTCCCTAGCGAATAGCGAGTAATCCCATGCGATTTGCTGCGACTCGATAGGAAGTTGGTGCAACTCTCTATAAAATATGCCATAATGCCAGCATGGGAGGCCGTTTTGGCATGAAAGGGAGGGCATTTACAATTAGGGAAGGGATTTATTTATAAATTTGTAGTTCTATTGATTAAGGAGTAACCTGAAAATCCTTTTATAAGAGTAAGGGGGCGAAAACCAAAAAGCCAAATGAGTTGGAAAATTAACAAATTAAAATAAGTAAATTATGAAAATTATTATTGGAAGTGATGAAATGATACTTTGGCTAAGAAAGAATGGCAAAGCATTGAGTATTTCAAATATTGTAATAGGAAAGAAAATTAGGACTATTTTGAAAACAAAATTTGTTATTGACCCTATAGAATATGATAAACAATCACATTGGGCAAATAAGACAGGAGACAAAAACATTGATAAAACAAAATTACCTAAGACATCTGCACAATACGAGATTGATATTAAAGATATAGAGAGTTTATATAAAGAATTAAATAAGATAATATAATGTTTTAATTGCTGAACTTAAAAAAAATGAGAAATATTTTATTTATTTTCTTGACTTTGCATTATTTAATAACAACTTAATATTATGAAAAAACTATTACTTTCTTTTGCATTTATAAGCCTGATAAGCATTGTAAATGCACAAACTGCCTATATAACGAATGGGGGTAGCAATACTGTATCTGTTATTGATGTTGCTACAAATATTGTTACGGCTACAATTGCAGTTGGTGCTAATCCTTATTTTGTATCAGTAAGCCACGATGGAAATAAAGTTTATGTTGCGAATCAAGGTGTGAGTCCATCATATAAAGGTACGGTAAGTGTGATAAATACCGCTACAAATACTGTTTCGGCTACAATTCATGTTGATACTTATCCTGAAGGTATATGTGTTAGCCCCAATGACAGCATTGTATATGTTGCAGATGGTGCTGATTCAGTAAGCGTAATAAACACTGCTAACAATACTGTTTCGGATATAATCGCAGTTAGTAATCGAACTTATGATGTATCAGTAAGCCCAGATGGAAACAAGGTATTTGTTACGAATGCTAATTCTGCTTCAGTAAGTGTAATAAACAGCGCTACCAATACTGTTTCGGCTACAATTACAGTTGGTAATGTTCCTTATGGTGTATCTGTAAGCCCTGATGGAAGCAAGGTATATGTTGCGAATAACGGTGATAATACAGTAAGTGTAATAAATACTGCTACAAATACTGTTTGGGTTACAATTCCAGTTGGTATTGGTCCAAATGGTGTATCTGTAAGCCCCGATGGATTAAGAGTATATGTTACAAATATGGGTAATAATACAGTTAGTGTAATAAACAGCCCTAACAATTCTGTTATGGCTACAATTCCGGTTGGTAATGTTCCTTATGGTGTATCTATAAGCCCTGATGGAAGCAAAGTATATGTTGCAAATTGGATTGATAATACAGTAAGCGTAATAAACACCAATACAAATACTGTTACGGCTACAATTGCTGTTGGTACTCATCCATATGCATTTGGAAATTTTATTACTAAATGCAATACATCTAGCGATACTGTTGCATTAGCTTGTGTTAGCTTTGAATGGAATGATAGCACTTATACAAGCACACCTACCGTTGCACCAACCAAAGTATTGACCAATAAAGCAGGATGTGATTCAACAGTTATTTTAAATTTAACCATTTCACCTTGTACAGGTATAGCTGAAATTAATACGGCAGACAATATAAAGGTTTATCCTAACCCTGTTATAGATAATTTGCAAATACAAACAACTTTACCAATAAAGGAAATAGAGATTACAGATATTACCGGAAGGCTGCTTTACACAACTACAGCTAAAACTATTAATTGCAGTAGTTTTGCAAAAGGAGTTTATTTTATTACACTAACAACCGAAAACGGGAAAGCGGTAAAGAAGTTTGTAAAAGAATAACCAAAACCAATAATATGAATAAAATTTACATTATTTTACTGTTCGCCATAATTGGCTTTAGTGTAAAGGCACAAAAAAATATTTAATATGCTTATATCCGCAAAGCCTGTAATGATGCAAAAATAATGAAGAAAGCAACAGTGCATAAATTTTGGGGATATTATTTTGAAAGTTTTACAAATAATATGGTAAATTAATTTATTTCACTTAAATTCATCCACCATGAAAATAATTCTGGTTAAACTACCGAAAGCAATTCATCTTTTTTTATTATTATCATTTATTTTTCCCCATTTAAGTTCTTTTTGCCAAAATTTTTCGTACCCGAATGTGCATGTTAAAACCGTTTCATTTACCGGTGATGAAGCTATTATGCACGACGATTATTATAACTCAGGCGCCAGTTATGCAGCTCCTCAATGGTTATCTTCAAATACAACACAAAGTCCTGTTGCTTATATGAGCGGGACTACACCAACTGTTTCGGCTACTTTTACAATAACCTGCGCTAATATACCTGC
>JBEKEO010000059.1:0-14931 GCA_050013795.1 Bacteroidales bacterium | reverse complement strand
AGTGGTATCGCCTATTTGTTCCACTCTTGTCTGTATTCCGGTAATATTAACGCTTTTCAGGGCAAAGGCATTGGACTTTATCTTTATAACTCCCAAGTCGACAAAAGATTTGTCAATATTCATATTAATATTCTCGGTTTTATATCCAATAAAAACAATTTTAATTTTGTATTTTACTCCCTGCATTCCTGCAAATGAAAACGAACCAGAAACATCTGATACAGCAGAAAGCGTCAATAGTGTATCTCCTGAATTAATGAGTGTTAAATTTGCACCAGGTAATGGCGAATTACTTTCAGCATCATATACTTTCCCGAAGATTTTAGCATTCTGAGCAAATGCTAAACTTCCAAATAATAATAAGGATATTATAAACAGTAACTTTACTCTCATGATTTATTTGGGCTGAGGGTGTGTTACAAGTTTTATCCTCGAATAAAAATGGGTAGTTTCAAACATAGAACTTCTGTCATCGGAACCATATCCTCCAGACCCATATTGTCCACCGCCACCATGCATACCACCGTGCATTCCGCCCATTCCTCCGCCATGTGAACCAGATTCACCACCTTCTAAATGCTGCATGGTTATTCCATTTACTGTTACTGAAAAGTCAAATATCCTTGAACTATCAGAAGCAATTAATGAATCTTTAAAAAAGGTCTTAAATGGAATTATTGCCTTGTAGTACATAATATTCAATGAATCCCATGTGATATTTACATAAATACCATAAACATTATGCAAAGGAAGAACACCGTTAATAGGTGGTTTAAAACCAGACAGATGAATTTCACTATATTGCGACATGAAATGTTTTCTCTGATTTCCGGTATCGGATTTATTATGCCAATCCTTTTTATTTTCAGTTGAGGTGTTTGATGAATTGTCTTTTTGATAAATAGCAGGAAATGGGAAAAGAATTTCAACCTGAGTCGACTTTTTCCCCAATGTATCTATACCAACAGTCATTCCTGCCCGTATAATTTTCATTTGCGATTGCTGATCTGTAGCTTTAAGACAGATATATAAATTCTTAAAATCGTTTGAAACCTGATATTGGAGTTTGCTTTTTGCATCATAAAAACTCAATGGTTCGCTTGTTTCTGATTTGCTAGGTACTTTAAAGTCGCCATTTTGCCATGAATTTAGATAAACACCTTTATGCGAACATGAAGAAATAATTATTGCTATAAACAAGTATAGCAATATTAAAACTTGCCTTTTATTCATAATATTAATTTTTTGAATAAACTACCTAAGCGTTCATCACCATGTCCTGTTGTTAAATCCACCGCTTATGGGAAATGTTGGGATGTTAAATCCGTTGAAACCGCCCATCAGAGAAGAATTGTAGCCTTTAACTACTGTGCAGCCGGCACTAATAGAAAAGGCATCAGAAACCTTATATGTAGCATCCACATGACTTATACTTAAAGCATTCGAATTGATTTGATTGTTCGGAACTTCTTTGAATAGTGTGCCACTCAGCGTAAGTTTGCTGTTTAATAAATATGTTCCCTGCGCAAATACAAAGTATTGCCCTACTCCTGTGCTTTGAGGAAATATGCTGACACCTTCACTATTTAAGCCTGTTTGAAAAGTTGATTTACCGTATAAAGCAATTGCGCCTGCTGTAAGTTGAAATTTAGGTGTAAGGTCGTAGGTTAATGCAGGTGCATACCAGTTATTAAAAGCGCTTTGTTTCCCGAATGACATGAAGCTCACGCCTGTCTCAAATGATAAATGCATCTTGTCTGTAGTATTTATACCAGATATGGAGGGATGCGTAATAGATGAACTATCAGCAATTGTCCCTAATGATACGTTTTGAGAAAATGCTTTTGAAACAATCAGTAAAGAAATAAATAAAAGATGAATGGTTTTCATGTGCTTATTTTTTTGTTTTTAAAGGTCACATGGAATACGCCATGAATAATCGTGTCTTATTGTTTGAGATTTATTGCTCATGGCTATTTCATATTACTGCGTTTTTACAATTCATTAGAATAGTATTATGCTAATATTTACTGCAAATTTGATAATTATTTCCGGTTAAACGTGTTAACTAAATGTAAAGATTGTTAATTTGAGTAAATATTTGATGAATATGAAACAAGAGAAAAGTTTTTGTCTCTTTCTGATTAAAACAAATGAAATTATTTGGTCACTATCCTTGTAAGCTTTTTTGCAAATTCACGCTTAACTTCCATCAGCGAATTATGCCTTTGTATCAATATCATTTCATCTTCTTCGCTGGTGGCTTTCTTCAAAGCATCAAGATTTTCGGCCATCATTTTGTCCACCTTCTTCAATTTAAGAGAATAAATATATGAAACAGCAGAGCCTATCAGGTCTTCATCTTCGAGGGGAACAGAGATCCGGTGCATTGCTTTCCAGTTACCGCTAAGTTCGTAAGGGTTGAAAAGCAGTTCTATAACGGCAGCACTTATATCGGGATTGGAATGATTCACAAAATACTGAACATCGGGAGGAGTATTATCCCCAATAAGTTTTTCATATTCTTCAAGTATAGCCTGGTGCATGGGGTTCTGGAAGACCATCTTATCCTTTTGCAGTTCCATGACAATGAAAGCCGCTAAAGGCATTTTTGTCTTTGTCGTTTCCCCTTCCTCATCCTGCATATCCACTTCAACATCCCTGTTGCTGTAGCTGAACAAGAATTTCAGCAATTCTTTTTCCTGACTTTCGGTGCTGGTATCATCAACTTCTGTCTGTTGGTCGGCAATGTATTCCGTTGGTTCGGGTATATCCTGCCCTTCAGCAATTTCAGCTGATTTCTGTGTTGATTTTTTTCGGCGAAGTTTGTTCAGTTCGTTTATCAGCATCTGCTCCGGCACTTTCATGCTGCTGCTGCATTCACGTGTATACACCGAACGGGTAATGGCATCGGGTATCAAAGCAATGCTCCCCACTATTTCTTTGATAAGCGAGGCTTTCTTTATCGGGTCATTGGCTGTTTCACCAACCAGCAGGTTTGTTTTGAACGTGATAAAATCAAAAGCATTATGCTGTATAAAATCTCTTACCTCAGCCGGACGATGCTTGCGTGCATAGGAATCGGGATCTTCGCCATCAGGGAACAACACAATCTTTACATTCATCCCTTCTTCCAGTATCATATCTATGCCGCGAAACGAAGCTTTAATACCGGCCGCATCTCCATCGTAAAGTATAGTGATATTGGGGGTGTAGCGCCTTATAAGTTTTACCTGTTCGGTGGTAAGTGAAGTACCCGAAGATGCCACCACATTCTCGATGCCGGCCATATGGATGGAAATAACATCGGTATAACCTTCCACAAGGTAACAGTTGTCATGGGCAATAATGGCATTCTTGGCAAAGAATATCCCGTACAGTACATTGCTCTTATGGTATATTTCCGATTCAGGCGAATTGACGTACTTGGGTTTGGTCTTATCTGTAGATAGCGTCCTGCCGCCAAAGCCTATCGTTCTGCCCGAAAGGTTGTGAATGGGAAACATCACCCTGCCACGGAACCTGTCGTATTTCTTATCTTCTTTCGATATAGTTAGACCAGTAGTGACAAGATATTCCTCTTTATAACCACTCTCTAATGCTGACTTTGTAAAAGCATCCCATTCTTCGGGATTATAGCCAAGTTGGAACTTCTCGATTATCTTTTCATCAAAGCCCCTTTCCTTGAAATAGGTCATCCCTATGGCTTTGCCTTCATCTGTTTCGAGCAATGATTTGGTAAAGAACTGCTGGGCGAAAGCTGCCACACTCATCAGGCTTTCCTTTTCGCTTTGCGCCTGCAATTGCTCAGGAGTTTCCTGCTCTTCGGTTATCTCGATGAAATACTTTTTAGCAAGATAACGCAATGCTTCCGGGTACGACAAATGCTCATGCTCCATCAGGAAATTGACCGAATTGCCTGCCTTGCCGCAACCGAAACATTTGTAAATCCCTTTGGCTGCCGATACCGTGAACGAAGGCGTTTTCTCGTTATGGAAAGGACACAGGCCAATAAGGTTCACACCCCTCTTTTTGAGGGTAACATAGTCGCCTATCACCTCTTCAATACGCGCGGTTTCTATAATGTTCTGTATAGTATCCTTGTTTATCAACGGAAGGTTTTTACGTTGCTAAATTAAATAAAAAATGACAGCCGGTTTTTATTGTCAATAACTTAATGTTGTGATGAGTTTGAACCAGAGCAGATATGAAGGATTGTTAACAATTGCTTTCGGAATTGAACAAATGATTTTCCTATTATTCAAATAGGGCATTATTCTTTTTCCCTATTTTTGTAATTCAAAAAACTGCAATTATGAAAAAAACACTCATATTCTTGGCATTGACGGCCATAGTGGCTTGCCGCCCCAATCTTCAGCCTCAACTTGACAAACTTGAAAAAGAAAATAAGTTACTTAAAGAAATTGCATGCCCTCTGCCTGCATCCATGGACAAATATTTTCCTCCGAAAGTCGACGCTCCCGTATTTCTTATGGAGATGTTTGCTCTTTCCGCCCCTTTTGAAGGCATTGGAACCAACTTGCAGGAAAAGGACATGGACGGCGCAAAAGCCAGTTTCAAGGCATTCAAGTCCCAATACCTGAAAGTATCAGCAATGGTGGAAGAATGGAAAGATAAATTTCCGATTCAGCCGCTTGATACACTTGAACAGGCTTTGACCGCCGGCGATAATGCTAAAATAGGAAATGCTATGGGAAGGGTTGGACAAGTGTGTGCGGCCTGCCACCTGATTAACATGGTTAAAGCCCAGCAAGAGTATCACTGGCCTGCATTTGAAGAAATAAAACTTACTGATTCCGTCAGCAAAGCCTCATTACCATGGCGAGAATACATGGTTCGTATGGCAGGGGCTTATAATGGCATCGGAGTGGATATGAAGGAAGGAAAAGCTAACAATGCCCGCACTGATCTTCAAGCTTTCAGCAGCTTGTTTACAGGACTGGCAGACGGATGCGAAAACTGTCATGAAACCCCCAGGGCATACTTCGTTGACACCAAAGTCAAGGTTATGATAAGCGAATTGGGAAAGGCTGTCAATGCATCAACTCCCGATACTGCAACAATTGGAAAGCTTAACGGAGAAATAGGAATGGAGAGTTGCCTTAAATGCCATCTTGTTCATATTCCTTCAGCGCACGCCAAAGCCAGATGGAAGAAATATACAGAACTATTCAAACCCCTATATTAAGCATTAGAAAAAGTCACAATTGAAAATTAAATAGCTCCTAATGAGTAGCATTAGCGCTTTTTTAACGAAAAGCTAACAAAAGCTAGGTCTGTCAAAGCTTTTCTGAATTCTTTGAAATTGAACTGGTCGATATTTTTTCTATTGCGTAATTTGGGTTTATTTATGACGCTTCTGTATGAGCATTATAAATTACTATAATTTTCACAGGGAATGTGACCTAGAAGTAATGGTCTTAGGTTAATAATTTTTTTAGAAAAGAATATTTGCATATAAGTATGTTAACTTACCTGATAAGCATTAACATACCAGAATCTTTATGGCGGTAACCGCGCATATCCTGATACTTACAAACAAAGTAATAATATCCAAAAGGACAGATTGTATTATTTATTGTGCCATCCCACCCTGCTGTGGACCCTCCAGTAAAGTAATATTTGGTAGATTGAAATATTAGATTTTCATTTTGATCATAGATGTTTAATAAAAAGGAGTTTTCACTAATACCTATTCCTTGGGGTCTCCAAAAATTATTATATCCACAATTTTCAGGAATGAATGAATTTGGATAATACATTATTGTTGCAAGATAATTGAAGTTAATGATATAATATACATGAACGGTATCAGTTGTAATATCTATTGTAAGCGTTGACGGATCAAAAGGGTTTGAAACAGTTAATACCTGCGAATGTGAATTAACCGGACTTTCCCAATTATAAGCGCTGGCAGGATTGCCTGTGCCTGCATCAAGAATAAAATATTGATTTTGATAAAAATTCAAAGTGGTGTCTTTTGTAATTTTCACATAGATGGCTTCGGCAGGTGGAATTTCATTGTCGATTTCTTTTTTGCAGGATGTTACAAAAATTAAACTGATAATTGAAAGACCAATTAATATATATTTCATATTCAAATTCAATTGCTTTTATATTTTCCAAAAATCACTTTAATATCGCCGCCTAAATAAGCAGGCTGTTTAAATTCGTCCAAATCCGGGTTAGTTGAAAATCCGCAGGCAGCCGCAATGCTTATATGTTTGAAAAGTGTAACCGCAGCCCTTATAGTAAATTTATTCAAATCCATATAGGATAATCCAATTAAATAGTTTTTGCCTATTCCCATTAATACAGCAGGTTCATAACTATTCAACCTGCCCTTGAAACCGCCAGTTACAATTAGCATATTCCATGAAGGATAAACCCTGAACGTATTGTTTAACCTGATATTTCCTCCGCATGAAATATTAAAAACGGCGGGTTGCTTTAATCTCTTTATATAACCAGAGCTGTCAGTATATGACTTATATGAAAAATAATTTAAAACAGAAACGCCACAATAAACTAAAGGATTGTTATACCAAATACCCATTTTTACATTTGAAAATTTCAGAATTGTATCGCTCGGTTCCCCTTCACCTGTAGGGAATACAAAACCATACGTCGCGTCAATTTGGTCAGGCCATGAAGATTTACTATAATTCCATATCCTTTTGTATCTGGCAAATGAAATTCCAACTCTTAATTTGTGATAAAATGAAGAATCGTTTGAAAAATGTAAATTAAAATTGTGTGCATATGAAATATCCGGCGAATATGTTATAATAGAACCTCCTCTTTCGTCAGTATAATTAATACCAAAAGCATCATTTGAGCGTTTGCCGACTGGTATTTCAAACAGACCTTCATAGTAATGCGGGAAATAAAAATTACCTAATGTCATAAAAGGGTTTTCACAAGCCCCTGTAATATGCAGGCTTGGACTATTATCAAAACCGGTAAGCGCAGGATTGGTGGTGTGATTGTTAAAGATGGAAACTACAAGGTTTGAAGCAGTTTTCAGTGTGGTGTCATTTACATAAGGATGGTCATTATCAGCATAGGTATATTTAAAACAAAACAAGAAAAGAATGTCAATAATAATGTTTGTGAAAAATTTCATTCCTTATTGCAGTTGAAATTTAATGCAAAGTAACAAAAAAATAGGAATTTACTATTTGCCGGCTAACTGATTTTAAACTTATTTTCCGCATTACACAATAATTGCATTTTTCATACGTTCTTTTGTCAGTACGGCTTTAGCCGTATAAAATTCATAAATGATTTAGAATATTGATTAATAAACGAATGTAAAACAAAACCACCTTTGCCTATGTAACACAGATACCCCCTTCGACGAATTTTTCAAATAAAAATTGGCGTAGTATGCCGGGTTTTACATATAATAAGAATCTGCTGATTCGCTTGCATAACGTGCAAGGGCAGCTAAATGGCATCGAAAAAATGATGCACGAAAACCGCCGTCCCGAAGATATCAATATCCAGTTATCTGCTGCCGAACATGCCCTCTATAATTTTATTCATAATTTATTTTTTGAGGCTCTGCAAAAAGAAATTGCCGCACTCCTTTCAACGCTTTTTGATAAATATGCCGATTGTTCGCGCATACTTGAAACCCTTGATACCATTCATAAAAACTTAGGTTCGTATCCCCTTAAAGAGTTGCCTTCCATTCTGGATTTGCTGCTCAAAATTGACCAGATAGGCGAGGAATATTTGCCTGAATAAAAAAATAATTTCATTTTTTTCTTGACAGACACCCCCCCTGCGGTGTGAACTTTGTATTGAAATTAATTCAGTTATTTATTAACCTAAAAAATCAAATACTATGAAAACAAAAGCATTAAAAAAAGAACATTTGACATATAGTGAAAGATGTGTAGTGATGTTTTTCCTGATGTCGATAATGAGAAATCCCTCAAAAATTAACCTTAAACTTCTGAGGGTAACTGATCCCACGGACTTAGTGATTAAAGAATGTTTAGGACTTAAAACTACCGGAGTGGCAGCTATGGCAGGATGCACCACTACCGATACCATGGTGCATACTGCGGCGAACACGCTGCAAACGTATGAAACAGGCTCCCTGCTTAAGCCCCAGCTCTATACCAGCAACCAGGTACTGGGGCAGAAAAAAACTACGGTTGACCTGTATAATAAAGTAATCAGTTTTATGAAAGGCGCCTGCAACGATGCCAGTGTGGCTGCGGGCGATATTTCGGCAGGGATAGCGCTTGCTAATACCTGCGGAGGCAGATTAACCAAGAAAACTGCAAGCAAACAGCCTGATTTTGGGGTAACGGCTGCAGGGACAGGATGGGTGCAAATACATGCAAAGAAAGTGGTGAAAGGAGAAGAAGGGCATATTTTCAAGGTGGCAGTGGTAAGCGATAAAGGCGTTATCCCGGCAGATTCAAGCTGCATTTTGTGTGTTTCGCTTGAAGGAACTATTCAAATTATCGGATGTACCAGCAAAACAGTATTGGCCATAAACCATTCAGGTATATTACCTGTGGGGCATGGCAGCAAAACACCTGTAATTACCCCCGTTTTAATTAAAAAAGCCACCTTAATGGCTGCAAGCAAAAAGAAACATCCTGTATTTAACATCACTATTCCCAACCCTTATGAATGGGATGGGTGGATTTATGTGGTGGTTCAATAGTAAGTTGGGAGTTTGGAGTTGTGAGTTTGGAGTTATAACCTGCCTTAGGGCAGGTTTTTTTATGCACTGCCTCCGAACTTTTACATAAACGATACATTTATATAGCGAGTTACGGCAAGTCGTTCACGAGTTACGGCAAGTCGTTCACGAGTTACGGCAAGTCGCTTACGAGTTACGGCAAGTCGCTTACGAGTTACGGCAAGTCGTTCACGACATACGGCAAGTCGCTTACGACATACGGCAAGTCGTTTACGAGTTACGGCAAGTCGTTTACGAGTTACAGCAAGTCGCACGCGAGTAACAGCAAGTCGCACGCGAGTAACGGCAAGTCGCACGCGAGTAACAGCAAGTCGCACGCGAGTAACGGCAAGTCACTCACGAGTTACAGCAAGTCGCATACGACTTTGTGCAAGTCGTTCACGAGTTTGTGCAAGTCGTTCACGAGTTTGTGCAAGTCGCCTGCCTAACCTTCCAAGACGCTTGAAGCCCTGCCGAAATGGCGGGGCTTTTTCTATGTATTTAGATTAATGAACTTGTAAAAGAGGATTATATGATTGATAAAAATCATAAAAAACAATTGGATGTGTGACATAATAACAATTAACCTATCAGCAAACCTTCTATTCTCACTTTATAGCTTCCGTCTTTTAATTTAGTTACAGCATTAACTAAACCACTATGCCTCCATTGAAGCATACAGCGGCGTGGCAGGAACCAATACCTTACTCCAAGTTTAATCTCTTCTTTCGATTCTTTAATAATTCCTTCATACGCCTGTGAAACGTAATAACCTATATCAACAAAACCTTCTGAACGTGGTCTTAATGGCCCTGTAACATTCCAGTAAATAACACCATTCCTTGCATCGACTGATGAAACAACACCACAATGAGTGATGGGGCAACCGCACGACATTCCCATTGGGCGGCCTATCATAACGTCACCTTTTTTTACTCCAAGTTCTTTTACTAATGTTGGATTGTAAGGAAGTATGGTTTCCTTTGGACCGGGTTCGTTTGGGAAACAATCTAATATAAAATCAAAATCACGTTTCAAATTATCCTTCCATCCAAGTTTATCACCCATACCCGCACCCTCTTTTGCACAGATAAAGCATTCTTTCGATTCAGCTTGATTATCTATTTTATCGGCAATATGAATACATAATTTCAGGTCTTCATCACCATTATCAACCTTGTTTGCAAAATCAATGCAAGTCTTGTATCCACATGCTCCGCAATCTAATTTCGGGAGCATGTCTAATGTTTTCTTTTGTGTAATTGTTTCCATTATATCAATTATTTGAAAAAATTGGTTTTAATTCTTGTATAACATTAATTAAAATTTCGATAAAATAATCTATATCCTCTTCGGTAGTGAATCTTCCCAATCCTACCCTGATGGCGCCTCTTGCCTGAAACGGGTCACTGCCTATAGCCTGCAACACATGCGAAGCGCTTTTGGTAGTATCATTATTTGAACAGGCTGAACCTGTGGAGACAGCAATTCCTTTTTCATCAAGCATCAGCAATATCCTTATTGTCTCTCCCTCCAAACCGCTTATAGCAAAATTCAAATTGTTCGGCAAGCGGTGCGTCATGCTCCCGTTAATATAAAAGCCTTCGTACCTGTTCTGTAATTCTTTTACGATTTTATCCCGAAGGTTTGAAAGCCGCTTTGATTCTGTTTCCATTTCACTTATACATAACTCGGCAGCTTTTACAAAACCTGCAATTCCTGCAATGTTTTCGGTTGAAGAACGCATTCCGAACTCCTGTCCTCCTCCATGTAGCCATGGTGTAATTTTCAAACCCCTTTTAATATATAAAGCACCAACACCTTTTGGTCCATATATTTTATGAGAATTTAATGTAAGAAGGTCAAGCTGCATTTTATTGATGTCAAGAGGAATTTTCCCAAAACTCTGACATGCATCCGAATGAAATATAATATTTTCTTCCCTGCAAATTTTACCAATTTCCATTAGGGGTTGAACAGTTCCAATCTCGTTATTTGCATGCATTAAAGAAACGAGAATAGTTTTAGGACTAATAAATTTTTTAAGTGAATCAATATCGACTATCCCGTTTCCATCTACTGGAAGATAGGTTACATAAAAACCTTGAGTTTCAAGCCACCTGCAGGTATTTAAAATACAATCATGCTCAATGGAAGAAACAATAATATGGTTGCCTTTACTTCTGTTTGCAAAAGCGATTCCTTTAAGCGCAAGGTTATTTGATTCTGTTCCACTTGAAGTGAAAATAATTTCATCAGAAGACACATTCAGAAAGTCTGCAAATTTTTTTCTGCATACATCTAATGCATTTTTTGATTCAGTACCATGTGAATGCAGACTTGAAGCATTACCAAAACAATACGTCAGGTAAGGCATCATTGCTTCTAAAACCCTTTTATCTATTTGGGTTGTAGCTGCATTATCAAGGTATATTTTTTTTGTATTATTCTCCGACATAAAACAAATCATTTTCCATTGTACGAAGAACTCCGAAGTGATTTTTTGCACCTATTTCTTTTTTCCCTACACAAATAGTGCATGTCCCAACAGGTGGATTTCCTTTTAAGAACATTGGCTTTTCAATGTCTTTCGATTTTAAAATATCCCTCACAATGGGGTCAATTCCTATTCCGTACAAAGCATTGCTTTCAACAACTGTTATTCCCTTTGCAGCTTCAAGTATCCTATACCTGAATACTTCACGTTCTGCCTGTGATACTAGGTCAATCTTTGTTATTACACTAATATCTGCTAATGTCAGCATGGGGCCTATTTTTCTCGGCAGGTTCATTCCGCTTGTTGCTTCAAGCACTACAATACCCAGTGAATTTTCAATATAAGGCGAGCACCTTAAACAAAGCCCTGCTGTTTCCACAAACAAATATTCGGCTCCTTCCTGTTCCGCCCATTCAACAACTTCATCCAATACAACCACATTGCAATGGTCGGGGCAAAGCTCACCTGAATATATTTTCTTGGTCGGGATATTAAATTCCTTTTTCAGCTGCTGGTCTTCATCAGCATACAGCACATCTATTTTTAGATAGGCGGGTTTTAAATTCTTCTTTATTATCCTGCGTACAACTTGCCTTATTACTGTTGTCTTACCGCATGTCGGTGGTCCTGCAAAAATTATTAGTTTCATACTTTTCTTCTTTTTAAATAAATTTGATAATTCATTGCTAAGTCTTTTATCTGTTCTCCGAAAATATGATCGGTTATTTCCTCGCCCGCCCTTATCAGTTTTCTGAATTCAAGCATAACATCATCAATTTTCTTCAACCCTATGGCTGCCATTTTTTCTTCGGCGTTGGTAGTAATCATCTTTTGCATCGCTCCATGTGACATGATTATTCTAAAATCAGATAACAATGCTATTCTTGGGTCATGCGTAACAAAAACAAATATCTTTTCATACTTCTTCAAAAGCTTAAGCGCTTTTGTTCTGTGGATGCCTGCATTTTCAATTTCATCAAGAAGTATAATAGGTGAGTGTCCGATTATAACTGCATCAGCAATTAAAAGCGACCTTGTTTGCCCGCCCGATAATTCGGTCATTGCCGTTTCTTTAATAATGGCCTCGCCAGTCAATTGATTTGCAAAATCAAGTGTTTCTTCTATCATGCTTTCAGCATTTTCAGAACCTCTTATTTTTGAATGAATTTTCAAAAACTCACCTACAGGTAAGTCTGATAAAAAATTTGTATGCTGTGAAATAAGAGCAATAGGATGCTTTGAAGGGTCAAATGAAAAGTCTTCGGGAATAGGCTCATCATTTATTAAAATTCTTCGTTGCGATGGAGTGTTATTATTAGCGAATAATTCTATATCGTTAATCAGGGTTGTTTTTCCGCAACCAGTCGGACCGACTATACTAATAATGTCTCCCATTTTAAGCTCAAAACTTTTAACTTTTTCAGCTTGTCCATCTTTACCAATCCCGCCAATGACGGTTATTTTCTTAATATCCATGTTGTTTATTTTATATTTATTACTTTTTGTCTATAGATTAAGTAGACAAAAGTAAATTATTGTTATATTTGCAAACCGAAATTGACTGTGAAATGTAATACAAGAAAGTATGAAATATTTCATACTTTATAATGTTTAAACAGATAGTATATGATAAATTTAAGCAAGCCTTCTCTCGAAAAGTGTGAATTATGTCTTTTTAAAAAACTCGTAAGACAGTATATCAATGAAGAAGAGTTTCAGCTTCTTTATAACAATACTACGCAATTAAGATTTAAGAAAGGAGAGAACATTCTGAAACAAAACAGCCAGTTCAGTCATATTGTATTTCTGTCCAAAGGTTGTGTAAAGTTTAATTATGAAAATGAATTCGGGAAAAATCTCATTCTTACTATAGTTAATGCTCCCCGCTTAATGGGAGGAATGAATGTTTTCAACGAGGCCGTAAATATGTTTTCTGTTGTAGCTATTGAAGAATCAGAAGCGTGCATGATTGATATTAATGTATTAAAAAATATTGCACTGAAGAACAGTATGCTTGCCATGCGCTTAATTGAATTTGCAACTTCTATGTTCAAAGATTCGATATTGAATTTTGTAAGTCTTTCACATAAGCACGTAAATGGAAAAGTGGCAGGCATTATTTTATATCTTTCTGAAAAAGTTTATAGAAATAAAGAATTTGTTCTTACGCTTACCCGGAAGGAATTAGCTGAATTTTCAGGCTGTTCGCAGGAAAACATTATTCATACTCTGACTCGTTTTGATAAAGAAGGTATCATTTCTTCAGATGGGAAAAAAATCGCAATACTTGACCTTCAAAAGCTGAAAGAAATAAGCAGGTTAGGATAAGATATAATAGCTTTATTTTGAAAGCACAGAAAATAAACTTACTTTTGAAAATGCTAGAAAAGGTGAAGTAAAGAAGTTTATAAAAGAGAAAGCATCTGGGAAATGAATGCACAGCCATCATGGAACAAAGAAGAATTAAAGATACTTCGCAGCTTTAATTCACCCGAAGCTATACAGGCTTTTCTTGATTACATTCCTTATAACCCCGGAGAAACATGCCTTTCGCCGTGCGGAGTGATGCGCCACCGCAAAGCCCATTGCTTGGAAGGCGCAATATTTGCAGCAGCAGCATTAGAGTTTATAGGTTACACGCCCGTTATTGTTTACATTATTGCCGTCCGCGACGATGGTCATGCATTGGCAATCTATAAAAAGAACGGCAAATACGGCAGTCTTGCCAAATCAAACTTCACAGGACTGCGCTACAGATCGCCTGTATATAGCTCAATAAGAGAGTTAGTGCTTTCCTACTTTGATAATTATTTTAATACAAAAAGAGAGCTTACGCTGAGGGCATATACACATCCTTTATATCTTTCAAACAAGTTATTTCCCGGTTGGCAAACCAGCCAAACCGATCTGGAAAACATTTCCGATCACCTTGACACACTTCGTACCTATACCATCATTACTCCAAAAGAAGCAAAATCGCTCCGTCAGGTCGATGACAGATTATTCAAAGCCGGACTGATGGGAGCAGATAAAAAAGGACTGTATAAAATTTAATTCAAAAATTTTACATTAATGATTTTCAACATTTGCCCCAACCCTGAAGGGTGTGTTGAAAATCAATTTGCACCCTTTAGGGCGGGGGCATTCAAATTGATTTTCCCAAAAATACCCGTATTAAAAAATTAAATCCTAAACAGTTTCTAACTGCTTTTTTTAACAATACTTCGGTAAATTTTTAAAGTATGGGACTAAAGTCCCTGATATTAGCGGGATTCATCAATTACCACGACCTTAAGGTCGTGGCTATACAAAACTATTGGAAATAAAAGGCTTTAGCCTCATCAGGCCATTTTCTGTGATAAAAATTTCCGAACTGTTTTTTAAAAGAGTTTCAGCACATTGAAATATACTATTTTTAATTTCCCTTTTTTTCATACCTTTGCCAGCTTATAAAATCAAGACGGCATTTAATGAAACAGAAATACGCAGAATACAAGCAACTCGACCTGCCTGCATTGGGGAAGGATGTTCGTATATTCTGGGAAGAGAAGAAGATATTTGAAAAGAGCGTGGAGACCCGCGAAGGGAAACCACAATTTGTATTTTACGAAGGACCTCCTTCTGCCAATGGCATGCCCGGCATACACCATGTGATGGCACGCGCCATTAAGGATATTTTCTGTCGCTATAAAACATTGAAAGGCTT
>JBEKEO010000058.1:0-21399 GCA_050013795.1 Bacteroidales bacterium | reverse complement strand
GATATCAGCATAAATACAGCTTTGGGAAGGATGCGTTACGCCCTTAACAACTTAAGGAAGCTGATAAAAGAACATAATGTAATACTGACGAATTAAGGAGTGATTTATTGATTCCTTAATTCAATGATTGCATGACTTATTATCTTTTTAGTTAATAAGCCTTAGCATTTTGCTCCAGCGTATCTTACCCTCGAAGAGAGATTTGTTGGGATCAAGCGACAGCCAGACAAAAACAGCTTTACCCACTATATGATCTTCAGGCACAAACCCCCAGTAGCGCGAATCCATTGAATTATGCCTGTTATCACCCATCATCCAGTAATAATTCATTTTAAATGTATAGGAGGTGGTTTCTTTGCTGTTGATGAATATCTTTCCATCCTTTTCCATCAATGTATTTCCTTCGTAAACTCCTATGATGCGCCTATACAGGGCTATATTCTTGCTTGTAAGGGTAACCGTTTCGCCAGCCTTAGGGATGTTAACGGGTCCATAATTATCTACTTCCCATTTATATGTTGAATCAAAAGGAAATAATTTGCTTTCGAATAATTCTTTGGTAGGATAATAAAGATACCACGGGAAATTTATCCTGGTAACAGAAGAAACATAAGGCAGCGATTTTAATTTTTCAGCTACATCGGTAGTAATCATTAATAAATAAGTGCTGTCGTTAAAATTATAATCATGTTCAAATGGCCTGTTTGGGTTGCTGGAAGTAGGCTCTGTTATATCATATTTTTCAAAGGTTTTTTTGTTAAGAGTAAGCCCTTTTGTTTTTATTTTGAAAAAGAATTCAGCCCCGGGAGCAGAAGGAAGTTCCTTCCCATTAATATAAACCTTCTGGTCTATGACCTGAAGTTTGTCACCGGAAATACCGACACATCTCTTGATAAAGTTCTCGCGTTTATCAACAGGTCTGGCAACAACATGATAGTTTTTCCAGACATTTGTCCTGCCCATTTCCCTGCACATTTCATAATAGCTCCTGCTGCTCTGTATTTCTAGGGTAGTAGTGTCACCATCGGGATAATTAAACACCACTACATCTCCGTTTTTAATGGAACCGAAACCGGGAAATCTGTAATAAGGCAGTTGAATCCAGTCAACAAATGATTCTTTTGTTTCTGAAAAAGGCATGGTATGGTGTGTAAATGGAAATGAAAGCGGAGTTTCCGGAACCCTTGGACCATAACTAACTTTGCTTACGAAAAGAAAATCGCCTATCAGCAAGGATTTCTCCATTGAAGAAGTTGGAATTGTATATGCCTCTATAAGAAATGTGCGTATGATAGTAGCCGCTACCACAGCAAAAAGAATAGCATCCACCCATTCGCGTACAAAACCTTTTTTAGGGATAACCTGCCTGTCGGGATGGATGTATACTTCACTAGGGGCAAATCCTAAATAAGGCAAGTAAGCAAAAGGAAACAACACTGCCAATGCCTGCCAGCCAAGACCATATTTCCCGTAACATTTTACCAGTTCCACTATCATCAGCAGTATAACAAATACATTGATGAAAGGAATAACAAGGAAAATGAACCACCACATGGGCTTCTTGATAATTTTCAGCCAAACATAAAAATTATAAAAGGGAATAAGGATTTTCCATCCCTGCTGCCCTGCTTTCTCGAATAATTTCCATAAACCTAATATAGTCGTAACTATAGTGATCAGGATAAAGATTACATAAAAACTCATAATTATAATTATTTAAAAATTTAATAAGTTATTCATTCCGGGAACGTCCTTTTTCCTATATTATTGCTCATTCAGCAAATATATTCTGAAATTATTATTTCCCCTCTTTATGAAATAAAGGCTGTTTTAAATGCTTGCCAAAAGTAAAAGAAAATGACAAACCTGTATATGAATAATTACGCGAAGCATAAAAAGCTGGAATTACATGCATACTTAAATCATCGCTGAGATCGTAATTAAACATATATGCATCAACAGTAGCATCAATTATATTAAGAGCATATAAAACTCCGGCGAGAATAAAAGTAATATCTGTTAATCGTTTGTAATCAGTCTTTAATGTTTGAAGGTCAGATAAATCGTATTGATTATGAAAGTTATCAATAGCAGATAAATTTCCATTTGCTTTATTTTTATAAGCATTTGTATATATTTTCAAACTATCAAGATTTCGTATTGCATAATAAGTAATAGCAGCAGCACCAACATAAATAATGGGTATCTTCCAGCATTTCTTATTGTAAGCTTGGCCGAGCCCGGGAAGACAGGCAGAGAAGAGCATGGCTTTCTTTGGCGAATGTGCCTTGACTTTGATCTTGTTTGTATCTGAAGTAACTTTATTCTTGACAGTGTCTTTTTTTGGAGCCTTTACAGTGTCAGATGTTTGAGCGTTAAGTTGTACAGAAGGTAATAGTATAGTAATAAGTATACATGCCAATAAAAGGAACTTCAATGAAGCCCGTTTTGTGATATTGGCAGCAATTACATGCATTCTGAAATTATTTCCTGATCTTTGAAACAATATGTTCAAGTTCTTTGTCTGAACCAAAATGAACAATAACCGATCCTTTTCCTTTGGGGCTCATCTTCAGGTCAACCTTTAGACCGATTTGCTTTCCGATTTGTTCTTTTATTTTCTGATATTTATGGGTAAGGGAAGTATGGCTGCTTTTTGTTTTTATCAGTTTATAGGGCTCATCGCCTATATTCCTTACTATCTCTTCGGTTTCGCGTACAGACAGGTCCTGATCAATGATGTCTTTGTATATGCCAAGCTGTGTGTCGATGCTGGGTACATTGACAATTGCCCGTGCATGCCCCATGCTAATATGCCCGTCCTGTATACCCATCTGTATGGTTGCAGGGAGTTTCAGTAATCGCAGGTAATTAGTGATAGTTGTCCTGTTTTTCCCTATTTTTTCACTAAGTTCTTCCTGTGTCAGGTTGCATTCGTCAATAAGACGTTGAAACGATAATGAGATTTCAATGGCATTGAGGTCCTTTCGCTGAATATTTTCAACAAGCGCCATTTCAAGCATAGCATGGTCGCTGGCAGTCCTGACATAAGCAGGTATTACTTCCAATCCGGCTGAAGAGGATGCTTTCAGCCTTCTTTCTCCGCTGATGAGCTGGTATTTATTATCGTCAGTTAACCTGACAGTGATAGGTTGAATGATGCCTTGTTCTTTGATTGAATTTGCAAGTTCTTTAAGCGATTCTTCATCAAAATGATTTCTGGGTTGAAAAGGATTCGATTCAATCTCGTCAAGGGGAATATTTGCTATAGTACCGGCAATGATATGTTCGGAAGTTTTACGAAAATGAGTGGAAATTTCTTCAGCACCCGAATTTTCTAATAATGCACTGAGTCCTCTGCCCAATGCTTTTTTCTTAACGTTCATCCTTAATGTGTATTTTTTTATCTTCTTCTTTAATTTTGGTCATTTCATTTTTTTGCAGGATCTCTCTGGCAAGGTTAAGGTAATTAATAGCTCCCCTGCTTTGAGCATCATGCATGATTATTGTCTTTCCGAAACTCGGGGCTTCACCAAGTTTAGTGTTCCTTGAGATGATAGTATCAAACACCATTTGCTGGAAATGTGTTCTCACTTCTTCAACAACCTGGTTTGCGAGGCACAAGCGCGTATCAAATAGGGTAAGTAGGATACCTTCAATAGCAAGGTCTGTATTGATTCTTGTTTGAACAATTTTTATTGTATTCAAAAGTTTGCCAAGTCCTTCGAGGGCAAAATATTCGCATTGTACAGGAATAATAACAGAATCGGCTGCTGCTAAAGCATTCACAGTGAGAAGCCCCAGGGAAGGTGAGCAATCAATCAAAATAAAATCATATGAATTCTTGATTTTATTGATAACCTTTCGCATCATCTTTTCCCTGTTAGGTAAATTGATCAGTTCAAGCTCTGCGCCCACAAGGTCAATATGTGCAGGAATCAGGTCAAGGTTAGGAGTAGAAGAGTTCAGAATAATATTCTTTGGCTCTACATCATCAATAATGCATTCGTAAATACTTGTTTTAATATTTTTAGGATCAAACCCTATGCCGGAAGTAGCGTTGGCTTGCGGATCTGCATCAATGAGCAGGGTCTTATGATCAAGAACGGCAAGGCTTGCAGCTAGGTTTATTGCTGTGGTTGTTTTTCCTACGCCTCCTTTTTGATTGGCTATTGCTATAACTTTACCCATGGGTTACTTATGATGATAATTATATGTTTCTCCGATATTCAGTAAAATCAGTTCTTTTCCTGCCCTCTGGAATTTTTCCAATGCTTCTTTTTTATCAATAACAATAACCGGGAATGTATCATAATGCATCCCGATAATTTTATTGCAATTGATCAAATTCGATGCAATAATGGCATTATCCACACCCATAGTGAAATTATTTCCAATAGGCAGCATGGCAAAATTAATACAGCTGTATTCGCCAATAAGTTTCATGTCGTAGGTAAGACCAGTGTCACCGGCAAAATAAAAACTCCCTTCATCCGACTGAATAATGAAACCGCCGGCATTTCCTCCATTTGTCCCATCAGGCATAGTGCTGGAATGGACTGCGTTGAAAAATTTCACGCTTCCAAAATCAAAAGAAAATTTACCGCCCGTATTCATTGGATGAGTTTTTTTAACACCTTTAAGTAGCATCCAGTTCACAATTTCAAAATTTGAAATAACAATAGCATTCGATTGTTTAGCTATTGCGACAGCATCGCCAACATGATCGCTGTGTCCATGAGAAATAAGAATATAATCGGGGTGAAGCTTTTTAATATCAATACAATTTGCCAATGGATTACCACTGATGAAAGGGTCGAACAACAATTTTTTCCCTTTAACAACCGCTTCAAAACAAGAGTGCCCGTAATATTTGATATTCATTTTTAAATGTTTTTTTGAAGACAGCAAATGTAAGAAATTATGTTCTTGCTGATGTGATTATTTATTAACAATAGGAATTAGTATTGGGTGAATATTTAATAGCCTGATCCCGCCAAAGATACAGCAATAAATTATTATGAAAGAATTCGTGATTTTACTTTTCTTCTTCGTTTTCAGAAGTTTCTTTCAAGTCGTCGAAGGAAACATCGGTAAATTCGTTGGAAGGAGTTTCAGGGGTGACTGAAACAGGTGGTTTCCCTGTTTTGATGAAATCTATTACATCGGTCATTCCTTCAACAAACTTTTCAAAGTCTTCTTTATAAAGAAAAATCTTGTGTTTTTCGTAATGAAATTTTCCTTCATCATTGAGGAATCGTTTTTTACTTTCAGTAATAGTCAAATAATATTCTTCCGCTTTGGTACTCTTCACATCAAAGAAATAGGTTCTTTTTCCTGCCCTTACAGCTTTTGAAAAAATCTCTTCCCTTTGTGATTTTTCTTTGTTATCCATCTCTTCCATGAGCAAAATATTTTAGTTCATTACACCGCCAGCAAAGATAATAATATTATTTTTGAGAAACATCAAATTATTCGACAAAAAATTAATTATTGGATGAAATACTCAATTGGTTTGAAGAAATCATCTGTTTATCTGTTGATTATAATGTGATTAAATATGGCCTGATATTAAGGCGACCACATGAAAATATTTTTGCCGGTCATAAAATAAAATATTTACATTTGCCTGCAACAGAATAAGCGTTCATTTGTTATAGAAAAGAAGGATATGTTAAGCAGAAGGCATTTAAGAATTAAAGTAATGCAGGCATTGTACGGGTATTTCAGTGCAAGCTTTGATAGTATCGGTGCCGGTGAAAAAGAAATTACGCTTAGCATCAACAGGTATTACGAATTGTTTTTATACCAGCTTTTATTCATTAATGAAATATATGAAACTGCCGGGAAACAAAGTGAAGAAGCAAAACATAAGCAAATTCCTACCAAAGAAGAATTAAATCCTAACACCCGCTTTCTTAAAAATCGTTTTCTTGTTGCCCTCTCAAAAAGTGCAATCCTTCAGGAACTGTATAAAAAGCGAAATATTTCATGGATAGGGGAGAATGAAATCGCACGTCGTGCCTTTAGTAATTTCAGGAACAGCAGCGAATACGAAAAATACCTGGCATCAGAGGATAATTTCGAAAAAGATAAAGAGATTATAGCCATACTGGTTAAAAAGTTTATTGTTGATTTCCCGCCACTGATGCAGTATTACGAAGGAAGAAGCATCTTCTGGGTGGATGATATTGATATTGTGAACATGATACTTATCAAGGTGATCCGCTCAAGTAAGGAGGATAATGTTGATAAAACATTCAGAGAAGTATGAAAAACTAATTTCCGAAAAAGCACTTAATTGGGAATTGGATCGCATAGCATTGATGGATATGCTTCTGATGAAAATGGCGTTGTGTGAATTGACAGAATTCCCTTCTATTCCCATTAAAGTTACATTAAACGAATATATCGACCTGGCCAAAATGTACAGCTCCCCAAAAAGCAGTGTATTTATAAATGGCATATTGGATAAATTGATTAACGAACTTAAGAAGAACAATCTTATTAATAAAGCAGGCAGGGGTTTGATGTAAGCGAAGAAAGCTTGAAATTGCAGTCCTATAATTACTTCGTTTATAAGTATAAGCATTATTAATTATTTTGTTAAATTTCTTTAAATTATTTGTGTTGATAATAGCTTAAAATTTGCGTTTTAATAATTTATTATCTTTGCAAATTCAATAAAAAAAAGAAAGGATATGAAATAGCCATGAGCAGTAATGTTAACAACAGCCGAAATGAATATTACATGGCGTATTCCATCTGACCTTTAAAAAACAAAAAAATATACAGATGAAACGCTTTTTAATTCTCCCTGGTATTACTTCAATAGCTATTCTTTTAGCTGTTTCCTGTAATAACGGCAGCCAGTCAAACATACCCGGTGATGTTGTAAAGAACCCAAACACAGCTGATGGCAATGGTGATACTTCAAACTTGCCGAGGTTCAAATTTACTGAAGAACAACACGATTTCGGGAAGATTATACAGGGTGAAAAAGTTTCTTATTCTTTTAAATTTAAAAATATAGGGAAGTCCGACCTCGTAATCACTGATGCACACGGAAGCTGCGGATGCACTATAGCCGATTACCCAAAAACCCCGATTCCTGCTAACGGCGAAGGAACAATAGATGTAAAATTCAATAGCGAAGGGAAAAAAGGATTTCAGTCAAAAACAGTAACGCTTATAGCAAACACACAACCTAACACAAAAGTCCTAAGCATTAAAGCAATGGTGCAGGTGCCCGAAGACGCAAACAAAACGGATAATTAATTTTAAATAAACATTTTTCTTATGACACATTTACTTACAGTAATTTTAATGGCAGGCAATGGTCAGTCAGGCAGTGGGAGCGGTGGCGGTTTCGGACTTTTTCTTCCTCTGATACTTATTGTCGTAGTATTTTATTTCTTCATGATAAGGCCGCAAACAAAGCGCACCAAGGAACAGAAGAAGTTCAGGGAAGCGTTGAAGAAGGGCGATAAAGTGATTACCATCGGCGGGATACACGGAAAAATTATCGAAGTTCAGGATACCACTTTTACCATTGAAACCGAAGGACAGGGTAGGTTAAGGATTGAGAAAAGCGCTGTAGCATCGAGCACCAATCCCGAACTTCTTGGCGAAAATAAGTAAGCATTTATTTTCAACCATAAATTAAGCACAGGCATAGCAGTTTGCGCGGGTTTTGTTTTTGGAAGTATCAGTATATTCAGCAGTTTGTAACAAAAACGTACTTTAACGATGGCGTTCCAGATTAAACCCAACAAGGACAATCACAATAAGAACATCGGCTTCCGAAGGAAAACTTATACCTTTATTATTTGCCTGATTCTTTCTTCTTGCATTTGGGTACTGATAAAGTTAGCACGCGATTATCAGGAAATTCAGAAATACCATATAGTTTACACCAACATCCCTTCGGATAAGATTGTGGTGAACGAACCTGATTCCATTTATATAGTACACTTGAAAACAAAAGGTTTTCGCATATTTTCGAACATTCTTTTTTATAAGCCCGGAATTATAAGCATTGATGTTGCTTCGTTTTTGAAGAAGAAGAAAGGCTCGAAGACAGAGTTTTTCATCGCAACTTCCGACCTAACACAGATTGTAGGCGGACAGATTGGCTACACTAACAATATAACGGCTATAAGCCCCGATACCGTGTATTTCCGGATGGAGAAATTGTACAGTAAAAAAGTACTTGTAAAAGCGAATATAAATGTAAGCTTTGCCAGCCAGTACCAACTCTCCGGCGCTATTGAATGCGAGCCTAAGTATGTGAAGGTATCCGGAACGAAAGAGGTAATAGATACTATTAAGTTTATTGAAACTGCCGAAAAGAACCTTGTGAACATCAACAGCAACCTGAACATTTCCATTGATTTTGCCAAACAATATTATGAAGCCAAACTGAAGATGGAGCCTGCGCAGGAAAAGATATTTGTTCCTGTTGATAAATTCACCGAAGATACCTTAAATATTCAGGTAACTATGGTAAACAATGCGAATAAATATATTGTGAAGACTTTTCCTGAGCAAATAAAACTTACTTTTCTCGTATCGCTTGGCAATTACAGGAAAGTGAAAACCGATATGTTTAGTGCAGAGGTGGATATTTCGAAAGCGATTGCTGAAAAGCAGAACAAGCTGAAAGTGGAAATCGCCAAATGCCCGCCTTTTGTGAAGATAGAGAAGGTTGAACCCGAAAAGATAGAATACATCCTTATAAAATAATGCAGAAAGTTGGGCTTACCGGTAATATTGGCAGTGGCAAATCGGTTGTTGCAATGGTTTTTGAGACACTCGGAGTGCCCGTGTATGATGCCGATACCAAGGCTAAAGAAATAATCGATACGCCCGAAGTACTCAAGAGGATTAGGGAAGCTTTTGGCGATTCAATGTTTGATAAAAATGATAAAATCAACAGGAAAAAGCTTGCCGACTATGTTTTTGCTATTAAAAAGGAATTAAACCGACTGAACAGCATAGTGCATCCCCGCCTTATAAATGATTTTGAAAAATGGATAGGGGAGAACATTGCTGCGCCATACGTGGTAATGGAATCAGCTATACTGTATGATACTGACAATTATAAACTCTTCGATAAGATTATTGTTGTTTCGGCTCCTAAAGATATACGTATTGCAAGGGTTATGAAGCGCGACAATGTTAATAAAGAAAGCGTGCGCATGCGTATGCAAAACCAGCATCCTGAAAGCGATATTACCCCTAAAGCCCACTTTGTTATTGTTAACGACGACAAAAGCCTTATTATTCCACAAGTATTAAGCATACATGATAGCATGGAAGCAAATTAGTTTCAAACAATCCTCTACAATAAAAAAAATTGAGTTATCCCATTCTCCTTTTTCCCTTTCTCAAACTTATAAATATTATTGGGAAACCTGTAATGCTTTTTTGATTATGATATTTGGAAAAGAAGTATATTTGAATGCTATAAGAATTAACTTTTATGTGCTTGGGAAACGAACACAAATTAGGAATCAAACTGGCAATAAATAATATTTATTAGTATTTAATGTGAAAAGGAATAAATCTTTATTTATAGCAATGGCAATATTAAATATTGCAATAAGTTCTGTAGCACAGACAACAGGTACTTTTAAGGATGAGCGCGACGGCAAGATTTACAAAACAGTGAAAATAGGCACTCAGATATGGATGGCTGAAAACCTTGCTTACGACGCAAACAAAGGCTGCTGGGCATATAATAATGATATTACCAATGTGGCAAAGTACGGGTTCCTGTACAACTGGGAAACAGCTTTAACGGTTGCTCCTGATGGCTGGCACCTGCCCACCGATACCGAATGGACAATATTAATAAAATATTTGGGCGGCGATAGTATTGCGGGAGGCAAATTAAAATCAACGACAGGCTGGGATAGTCCAAATATCGGCGCAACCAATGCAAGTGGCTTCTCGGCACTGCCCGCTGGCTATATCAATATGCTCAAATCGGGACTGATAGGCAAGTACGCCTTTTTCTGGTCAGCCAATGAGAGCAATGATAAGTCTGCATGGCTCCGTTACCTGAAAACGGATGACTGCCAGTCGAACCGGAATTACTATTTTAGCAAGGACTATGGATTTTCGGTACGCTGTGTGAAGAACTGAAAAACATGTGTTTGGTAATTCTACTGAAATAATAATTACTTCCTAAACTAACCATAGATATGAAGAAACTAATCATCATATTTATTCTGCTGAACACCTTTGCTATAGGGCAGTCGGTAAAAATTACCGAAATAAAAAGATAACATCAGCATGGAATTTTGTTTCCATGGATACTTCCATTGTATACCCTGTTATTAATACAAATTCCAAGTCTATAAATAAAAAAATCAATGAACAGATTCTTGAAGTGTTTGTTGATACCGAGTATTTAAGTAAACCCATGGATGTTGCTCTCGATTCTGCTATTAGTGGTGGCTTGTTCAGTATGTCGTATGAAGTTACATTTAACAGCAATAACATTCTTTCTATCACTTTAAATGCAGTGGGTTGCGGAGCCTATTGCTCAGGATGGAACGCGTATTTTAATTTTAATTCTTCTACAGGCAAATCGATTACAATTGACGATATTTTAAAAAACGAAAAGAAGACCAATTTTTGGAATATGGTTAAAAGCGAAAAAACTAAGGACCTAATAGAATATAAAAAAGTACTTAAAGAACAGCTTGAGAAGACTTCTATTGATTCGAGTGCTTATGAATGGGCGTTAGAGCAAGTTGACGAATACTGCATGAATTCAGTATCTGTGAATCAGTTCTCGCATACAGCCTCAGGGGTTAAAATACATGACGACTGCGATTTTCCTCATGCAATTCAAGGGTTGCAGCCCGATTATAAACTGGGATATCCGTATGCCGATATAACCGAAATGTTGAACCCCGACTGGAAAAAGATTTTGATGAAGTAATTGCTGGCTTGCTAATTGAAGTTTATAGGTGCTTATGCTAATCAAAACTCATTTCTATGAATTATCAATCACTTTAAACTCTGTACGGCGATTATTGGCTTTGCCGGAATCAGTAGCATTAGTATCAATAGGCTTTGTTTGCCCGTATCCCTTATAAGTGAGTCGTTCCTTGACTATTCCGTGAGAGATTAAGTAAGCATAAACTGCTTTGGCTCGGTTTTCCGAAAGAACCTGGTTGTAGTTCATTTCGCCAACATTGTCAGTATGCCCACTAATCTCTATTTTCATAGAAGGATTTTTCCTCAGCAAGTCAATGAGCTTTTCAAGCTCTGCTGTGGATTCGGGCTTCAGACCATACTTATCTGTATTGAAGAAAATATTTTTTAGCACCACAATCTCCCCGACTTTCACAGGTTGCAAAGGAATATCTTTAATAACAGGATCAGTCTTTGAATGCACACCGCTAAGAGTAAAGTTCTCTGAGTAGAACAAATACCCGTCTTTGGACACATTGAGAGCATAGTCCATTTCGGTGGGAATACAAACAAAAAATTCGCCGGTTGCAGGGTCGGAAGTTGATTCAATGACTGTTTTGGCTGTTTTCAGGTCAATCAGTTCAAACTTTGCTTCAAGGTTCTGTTTAGTAAGTTTATTAAATACTTTTCCTTTCATATATGTGACAGGTTTTGGGCGGGCTTTATCATAAAGTGGAAAGGTGTAAATATCCATCCCTCCCTTACCTCCAGGTCTGTCAGACGCAAAATACGCAAGGTCGCCTTTTGAATTTACTATTAAATAACTTTCATCGGCAGCAGTGTTAATGGGATATCCAATGTTAACAGGTTTTCTCCAGTTGCCTGCAGTATCTCTTCTTGAATAAAATATATCGTAGCCCCCCATACCAGGCCAGCCTGTTGATGCGAAATACAGGGTTTGATTGTCAGGGTGAATGAAAGGTGCCATTTCGTTTTTATCTGTATTAATAGAATCACCAAGATTAACGGGAGTAGTCCATTCTCCTTTATCATTTTTTATAGTTTTCCAGATATCCATTCCTCCTTTGCCTCCCGGACGATTACTGGAGAAATATAATGTTTTGCCATCAGATGAGATAGATGGCTGCGAATCCCAGTTAGATGAATTTACAATGGTACCCATGTTCAAAGGAACTCCCCAGTGATCGCCTACTTTTTTGGAATAATATAAATCGCAACTTCCTATACCATCAGGGCGGTCGCAGGCAGTAAAATACAAATACTTTCCATCAGGAGAGAAGCATTGAGCTCCCTCGTTTCCGGGAGTATTCATAGGAGGTCCAAGCGAAACAGCTTTGCTCCATGTACTGTCGTTATCTTTATGACTGATATAAAAATCTTCCTGACTTGGATTTCCAGTATTTTCATATTCCGGACCACGCGGAATCAGCCTTGTAAATACAAGCGTTTGTTCATCAGCAGTGATGGCAGGCTGGTATTCACTTAAATTGGTATTAATGCTGTCACCCATATTAACCGGATTAAAAGGAACTGGGTGATTCATGGCATCAATACAGAAATTGCAAGTTTTTAACAAGTATTCCGCACGTTTCTTGTTAATAATATTAACATTTTTCAGGTTGTCGTAAATTTCCAGATCATTTTTAGCATCCTGGTATTTTCCCGCAAGAAGCTCCATCAATGCAACATTCAAATAATTATTTGAGAAGAAATATGGATCAAGTTGAATAGCTTTCTTATAATTCTCTATCGACAGTTCGTATTTCTTTTTATTGGCATAGATATCTCCTTTGAGCATATACGCTTCAATGAATTTATCATCAGCTTTGATAGCTTCATCAAGGTCTTTCAGTGCTTCCTTGTCATTATAGATGTCAAATTGCCTGGTAGCTTCTTCGTATGAATTGATGGCTTTCTTGGATTTAGTAGTGTACTTGTAATTATTCTGCGCCCTGCATGAAGAATAAAAGGAAAACAGTATTAACAATGAAAAGAGAGTAAAGAAGTATTTCATTAAAAAGTGTTTGTGGTAAAATTAAGGAATATTCATATACTTATGCGATTGCAATGAAATATTCCATACAGGATGTTTTAAAATATAATCTACAATTAATGGCATCATTTCTTTTCGCATACTCCATTCGGGTTGCAAAAGAAGAATTGTATCAGCAGTTACTTTATTTGCATTTTCTTCTGCCCACTCAAAATCCAGCTTGTCATGAATAATCACTTTAAGTTCATTAGCCTTTTGGTTAATTTCGTTTAAAGGAGGAACCTTCTTTTTAGGCGAAAGGCATATCCAGTCCCATTTGCCGCTTAACTCGTAAGCTCCTGATGTTTCAAGGAAGGTCTGGATATTATTATCTTTAAGTATGCTGCAAAGGTAATCAAGGTTATATTGCAGGGGTTCGCCTCCTGTAACCACCACTGCTTTTGCAGGACAGTTCAAAACATTGTTTAATATTTTATCAATAGAAACAAGAGGATGCAGTTCGGCATTCCATGATTCTTTTACATCGCACCAGCTACAACCAACATCACAACCTCCGATGCGCAGGAAATAAGCCGCTTTTCCCGTATTATGCCCTTCACCCTGCAAAGAATAAAATTCTTCCATTACAGGAAGCAATTTGCCTTCTTTCAATAATGCAGCTTCCTGTAGATTATTCATCATTAATAAATATTTGTCGTTTGAGCGATGGGGTAGGGGAAGCTAGTTGTACACTTCTTTCTTTGCCGCTCTCATAGTGTTCATAAGTAAACCAACTATTGTCATAGGCCCAACACCACCGGGCACGGGCGTTATCTTGCTGCATTTCTTAGAGACTTCATCAAAAGCAACATCACCTTTAAACCTGAAACCTGATTTGGTGTCAGGAGCCTCTATCCTGTGCATTCCCACATCAATCACAACAGCGCCATTCTTTACCATATCGGCTTTTATAAATTCAAGCTTGCCAATAGCTGCAATTAAAATATCCGCGCTTGAACAAATCTCCTTAAGATTCTCCGTTTTGCTATGACAAAGTGTTACAGTACAATTGGCATTTTTATTATTTCTTGAAAGGAGTATACTTACCGGAGTGCCAACTATGTTGCTTCTTCCCACTACTACGCAATGTTTCCCTTCGGTTTTAATTCCTGAACGTTTTATTAACTGCATTATCCCATATGGTGTTGCAGGAATATGTCCGGGAAGATTTAAGGCCATATTACCGATATTCAAAGGGTGGAAACCATCTACATCTTTCTCAGGCTTAATCGCCCTAATTATTTTTTCAGGAGAAATATGTTTTGGTAATGGAAGCTGAACAATAAAGCCATCAATCTCATCATCATTATTAAGAAATTCTACCACATCAATAAGATCTTTTTCTTTAATGGTCGCTGGATGCTTGTATACAGAAGAAATAAATCCCACTTCTTTGCAAGCTTTTTCTTTATTGGCTACATAGGTCTGACTGGAGGGATCTTCGCCTACCAATACAGCAGCAAGATGAGGTACCTTAATACCTGCGTCAATCATTGTCCTCACTTCTTTTGCTATCTCGGTACGGATATCTTCCGCTATTTTTTTCCCATCTATCATTTCCATAATTTATTTTTTTTGCTCATAATATGTAAAACCGCATACAAATGACCATTAATACTTATTCGGAAGCTATCTTCTTCCCTGGTTTTTCAACATTTGCATCATCTTGCTTTTGTTACCACCACTCATCATTTTCATCATTTTGCTGGTACTTTCAAATTGTTTGATAAGCTTGTTCACTTCAGTAATATCAGTGCCGCTTCCTGTAGCTATTCTTTTTTTTCTTGTACCATTGAGTATTTCAGGAGTTTCTCTTTCAGCATGAGTCATAGAATGTATAATAGCTTCCACACCTTTAAAAGCGTTGTCGTCAATGTCGATATCTTTCATGGCCTTACCGATGCCGGGAATCATGCCAATAAGGTCCTTCATGTTTCCCATTTTTTTGATCTGTTGCAACTGCTGCAGAAAATCATTAAAGTTGAACTGGTTCTTCTGAATCTTTCTTTGCAGCTTCTGCGCTTCTTCTTCATTAAACTGCTCCTGCGCCTTTTCAACAAGGGAAACAATATCGCCCATACCGAGAATACGATCGGCCATACGTTCTGGGTAAAATACATCAACAGCATCCAGCTTTTCACCAATACCAACGAATTTGATAGGTTTGTTCACAACAGATTTTATAGAAAGAGCTGCTCCGCCTCTGGTATCCCCATCAAGCTTAGTTAACACAACCCCTTCGTAATCGAGCCTATCGTTGAAAGCTTTTGCTGTATTCACAGCATCCTGCCCAGTCATGGCATCAACCACGAACAAAGTTTCTTGTGGATTGACGGCCTTTTTAATGTTGGCAATCTCATCCATCATTTGCTCATCGATAGCTAGTCGACCTGCAGTATCTATGATCACGGGACTATATCCCATCTCACGTGCATGGGCTATGGATTTCTTTGCAATAGAAACAGGGTCTTTGCTTTCTTCATCGGAAAATACCTTAACTTCTATTTGCGATCCTAGAACTTTTAACTGTTCAATAGCAGCAGGGCGATACACATCGCATGCAACAAGCAAAGGGTTTCTTCCGCGTTTAGATTTTACAAAATTGGCAAGTTTTGCTGAAAATGTGGTTTTACCAGAACCCTGTAAACCTGCAATTAGAATTATAGCCGGACTTCCTTTAAGGTTCAGTTCGGTTATTTGACCACCCATTAGTTCGGTTAGCTCATCATGGGTAACTTTAACCATAAGCTGCCCGGGCGAAACAGCAGTAAGCACATTCTGTCCCAGCGCTTTTTCTTTAACCTGTTCAGTAAATGATTTGGCAATTTTATAGTTAACGTCGGCATCAAGCAGAGCCTTGCGCACTTCTTTCAATGTTTCAGCTACATTGATTTCAGTTATCTTTCCCTGTCCTTTTAGTATCTTAAAGGCACGGTCAAATTTCTCACTAATACTCTCAAACATCTCTTAACATATTTTTTAAGGAAATGCAAAGGTATAACTTTTTGAAAAATATTAATAATGAGGAATTTTAACAAGTAAATAAGATATAAAATGCTTAAATAAACAAAAAATGATTATCTTTGCATAATATTTGAAACTAAACTTGCCAATTTCATTATGGCAAAAAATAAAATTATCAACTTAAAAATGGAGGTTAAGAATATGAAAAAGCATTTATTTCTTCTGCTGTTCTTAGCATTTGCTGCTATAACAGGTTACAGTCAGAGTTCCATCCCCAACGGAAATTTTGAAACATGGACGACTACTACTTTAGATAACCCTTTGAATTATCCTTACACGTCAAATATTAATAATTTTTATTTTTACAATCTTCCCGAAAACGTTACAAAAATAACTGATTCCTATCACAACACGTATGCTTTGCAGCTTACCACCAATGCATCGGCAACCGATACGTCGGCGGCGTATTGTTTAAATTACAATCCTAACAACTCCGGCTCACCTAATACCTGGCATGGTGGAATTCCATATAGCCAAATGCCTGCAGGGATACGCGGTTATTATAAATACAATGAAGTAACTGTTGATTCGGCTACTGTAATTGTAGCTTTCAGCAAAGCAGGAGCAAATATCGGCACCTATATGTATACAATTGGAGGAATTAAATCCAGTTATACTTTATTTCAATTTACATTTACACCAGCACTTACCGTAACCCCCGATTCGGTAATATTTGGCGCTGTTTCATGTAAAATAGGCAGTAATGGGCCTCGCGGAATTGCCGGCGAAATACTGAAAATTGACAGTGTTACTTTTACCGGTGTCAGCAGCCAGCCCTTGTTGATGAACGGAGACTTTGAATCGTGGCAGACACAGACTTTCAACAAACCCACTTCATGGAATGTGCCTAATGGCAGTTATATTGGCGTAAACAGAACAACGGATGCGGCTAAAGGTACTTATGCTGTTGAACTGACCACTATCCTGGGAAATAATAACAATCATGCTGCAGCACAACCCGGATGGGTTTCGACAGGTTATTTTGATCAGAATTGCAGCGGTAACTGTGAACATGGAGGTTATCCTTTCGTAAACCAAATTGACACATTGGCATTCTATTATAAATATACTCCTGTTCACCCTAATGATAGCGCCATGATAAATGTAAGCTTTAAAAAGACCGGTACCTTTATTGGCGGATATAGTGTATTTATGACCTCCCACTCCAGTTATCAATATATTGAATATCCTTTTAATCTGGGACAATCGCCGGATAGTGTGATAGTCGATATTATGTCATCTTTATGGCAGGATTCGCTTTTATCTTATGTGGGTGAAGACCTGAAAATTGATGAGGTTCATTTCAAGTCACAACCTCTGCATACAAATATCTTTACTTATGCTATTGATAATTCCATCAGTATTTTCCCCAATCCATCAGATGGTAAGTTCAGGGTGGAAGATTCCGGATTTGATATTCAGAGCGTGGAAGTATTCAATGCCCTCGGAGATGAAGTGTATTCAACCAACAGCATTCAAAAGCAATCAATCATTGATATTGACCTTTCCGGATTACAGAAAGGAATCTATTATGCCAGATTCTTTAACGGGAAGAAAAATATTACCAGGTAGATTGAAATCAGATAGAGCTTCTTAAAAAGAATATAATAAAAGCAGGACAGTCACCCTGCTTTTTTTATTGTAAGAAAGAATTATAAATTTGTATTCAGAATCGAATTCATAAAGAATAGGTTCCATAAAATCATGAATAAGATTATTTTTTCAGTTCTTCTTTGTTTTGCTAATGCTTTTATACAGGCGCAGACATCGGCTGAGTTTATAAAGATAGGCGATTCAAAGTTTGGCGCAGGCGATTATAAAGGAGCCGTTTCAGCCTACAATAATGCAATAGAACATAATCCCAAGGATGAAAAGGCATACAATAACCGCGGCATAGCTAAAGTTAATCTTGACGACCTGAAAGGAGCAAAAGCGGATTTCGATAAGGCAATAGAGCTTAATCCCAGCGATGAAAAAGCATACTGTAACCGTGGCAATGTGAAGATAAACCTTAACGATTACACAGGCGCATTATCCGATTTTGATAAAGCAACCGAACTTAATCCAAAAGACGAAATGGCATATTGCAATCGTGGTATTGCAAAAATAAGCCTGAGCGATTACAATGGAGCAATATCTGATTTCAGTACGGCAATAGAGTTTAATCCCGGCAACCAGAAAGCATACTGTAACCGTGGTATTGCAAAGGTCAACCTGAGCAAATACAATGAAGCTATACTGGATTTCAACAAGGCAACAGAACTTAATCCGAAGTACGAAACAGCATACAATAATCGCGGCAATGCCAAAACCAAGCTGAATGATTTTACAGGAGCGATAACTGATTTCAATAAAGCCATAGAACTGAATCCGAAATATGAAGATGCCTACAGCAACCGTGGCATAGCCAAGGTGAACCTTAACGATTTCAAAGGTGCAATAGCCGATTATAATAAGGCCATTGAAATTGAACCGGATGATGAAAGTGTTTACAATAACCGTGGCAATGCTAAAACCAAGCTGAACGATTTTAACGGGGCTATAGCCGATTACAATAAAGCCTTAGAGATAAACCCGAATTACAGGGATGCATACTTTAACCGCGGCAATGCTGAGATGGCGCTTAACAATAAGGAAGGAGCCTGCACCGATTGGAACAAAGCTGCAAAGTTAGGCTATAGCAAAGCGAATGATTTTATTAAAAAGTATTGTAATTAAAAGCGAAATGCCCCGTAGATACAGGGCATTTTGTTATTAATTGGTAGCGGGGACGAGAATTGAACTCGTGACCTCCGGGTTATGAATCCGACGCTCTAACCACCTGAGCTACCCCGCCAAATTAATTGGGCTGCAAAAATAAAAAAATAATCAGAGAAGAAAAATAAAACAGGATAATAAAGTCCTTTTTGTACAAAGGCGCATTAAACAAGGATCACATATTCTTCTGTGCAAATTCCCTTCCTGCCTTTAAACATTTAAGATTCACTTCCACTACATCATCTCCTTTTCGTTCAAATATGGCTTTTACAGCTTTTTCAAGCTTTTCGAAAGGCATATTGATGAAGGGTGATGCAGCTCCGAGTATTACCATGTTTGCCGATTTGACAGAGCCAAGTTCCTCAGCTATCTTTTCAGCATCTATGGCTATGTGACGAGGAAATTTCTTCACTTCTTTCAACACTTCCTCAATAGCAGGGTAATTAGGAATATTGACAAAAGGTTTTGTATTGGTTATAAGCCAACCCTTGGGAGAAAGCATAGGCAAATACCTGAGCGATTCCATAGGTTCCACTGAAATAACCATATCAGCTGTTCCGTTGGGAATAAGGTCGGAAAATATTTCCTGGTCGGAAAGCCTTAAATTGGAAGATACATCACCTCCTCGCTGGCTCATGCCATGTACTTCCGATTGTTTTAAAAATAAACCCGAATCCACTGCAGCAAAACCTATGGTTGTTGCAATGGAAACTATTCCCTGTCCGCCAACACCGGCGATAACTATATCGATCTTCATTCGTTATTTGTTTTTAAATTTTTCTCTCATACGTTTATTCAGCGTCTGTATGCATTCGCGCTTTGGAATAATAACAGAAACCCCGTTATATTCAAGTTCTTCTTTTATTATCTTAACATTCTCTTCGTGGTTCTTCTTCAAAGGTTTTAAAATACGTATGTGGTTTTCTTCCACTCCCAAACCTTTGCATATATCTTCAAGTCTGCCGAATGCCGCAGATGGTTGCCCGCCTGTCATGGCAGTGGTTGAATTATCAAGGATGAAAATAGTAACAGGAGATTTTGCTATCACGCAATCCAGCAGTCCTGTCATTCCTGAATGAGTAAATGTGGAGTCGCCTATCACTCCAATAGCCGGTATGATCCCTGCATCGGCAGCACCTTTGGCCATGGTAATGGAAGCGCCCATATCCACGCATGAATTAATAGATTCATAAGGTGGCAAAGCACTTAACGTATAGCAGCCTATATCGGAAAATACCCTCCCTTTAGTAAATCCTTCAAGGGCAGCATTCAGTGCAGTGAAAGAATCAATATGCGAACATCCTGTACATAAGGAAGGCGGACGGCCAACAACTATAGCCGGAACATCCATGCCTTTTGTATCTTTCATGCCTAAAGAGACTGCTACAATATTAGGGTTCAGTTCTCCATCCCTTGGCAATGTCCCATCTAGTTTGCCTTTCACTTTTATGCCTTTCCCAAGAAAACCTTTCAGCATTTCTTCCACTACAGGATAACCATCTTCCAAAACCAGAATTTCTTTGCACGCTGAAGTTATTTTCTCTATATATTTTTTAGGTAAAGGATATTGACTGATCTTTAGGACAGGGTAGGGAATTTTTCTGTCAGCATAATTTTCCATCAGGTAATTATATCCAATGCCACAGGCAATAATGCCAAGGTTCTTATCAGATGCATCAATATATTTATTAAAACCTGCTTCTTCCGATTCTTTTTCAAAACTGTTTTGCTTAGTTAAAAGATCTTTATACTGCTTCCTTGCAATAGCTGGAAGCAGCACGAATTGCCTCAGATTCTTTGGAAGGCTTCCCTTGTTCTGTTCGCGTTTTGTTTTAGGTTCCACTCCTGCCCGTGAATGTGCCAGTCGGGTGGTGATGCGGAGCATTACAGGTATTCCATATTTTTCCGAAATGTCAAAACCATAATGCACCATATCGTAAGCTTCCTGCTGATTAGTGGGTTCAAGTACAGGTATCATTGCGAATTTGCCGTAAACACGCGAATCCTGCTCGTTCTGTGAAGAATGCATGGAAGGGTCATCTGCCGAAACAATGATAAATCCACCATTTGCTCCTGTAATGGCAGAGTTGATAAACGGATCGGCAGCCACATTTAACCCAACATGTTTCATGCAGGCCATAGTGCGTTTTCCGGCATACGACATCCCAAGAGCACTTTCTACGGCAGTCTTTTCATTAGCAGCCCAGCAGGCTTTGATGCCTTTTTCATTCGCTTCTTTTGATGCATGAACATATTCCGTAATCTCAGTTGAAGGGGTTCCCGGATAAGCATAGATCCCCGATAAGCCTGCATCTATGGCTCCCTGTGCTATAGCTTCATCGCCCATTAATAATAGCTTTTGCATATTCTTTAAATCCTTATTTTTTATATAATGAAAATCATTTTTATACTCTACAAATCTAATAATAAAAAAAATTACCACAAATAAATTATTCTTCTTTTATTAGGAAAACTGAACATTCCAAAAACAAGTAATTAAATTTTTTGATTACAAGAATATCTATATTTTTGTACAAATGAAAAAAATACAACTATGAAAAGTTTTAAAATTTATTTATTAGGGATAGCATTTATGTTATTCTGTTTTTATGGTCAGTCACAGATCAATAATCCGT
>JBEKEO010000057.1:0-15519 GCA_050013795.1 Bacteroidales bacterium | reverse complement strand
CTAAAGAATCAATATTGTTGATGTCAAATGTCAATAGATAAGAACTAGTGTCAATGTGGGAAATAGTCTCAGATTTGTAATATCTTTTATGACTGTCATTTGGTAGTATTGGGTCTGTTTGAATAGCCGCAGAACCGTCTTTGTGTATAGTTATAACAGTAGTTGAAGTACAAGAAAATAATATTGGTAAAAGAAAGAAAATAATAATTGTATGTCTTCTTTTCATATTTCTTTTTTAAGCGTGTCCCCTAACTTATTCATGATTTGGGTAAATCCTTATATAAATAACATACGTTTGTTGCATTGCTTTGGTTTTGTGAATTGTATACTCCCGCAAAGTTAAATAAAAACCGCTTTCATTCCCAACCCGCGAACTTGAAGTTCGCAAAAAAAACCTTCCCCTTTGCCACGTTATCATCAATGGGCGCAACAATCACATCAATGGGAACGACGTCCACGTCAATGGGAACGACATTCATGTTAATGGGTGCGACGCCCACATCAATGGGAACGACATTCATGTTAATGGGAACGACGCCCACATCAATGGGAATGACTCTCACGTTAATGGGTGCGACATTCATGTCAATGGGAGCGATACCCACGTCAATGGGAGCGATATTCATGTCAATGAGTGCGACTCCCACGTTAATGAGTGTGACGCCCGCATTAATGAAAATGGCTCCCATTGATACTTTAGTGGTGCTACTTAACAATATTGCAACGAAACCTTATGTAGTTGCAGCAAATGTTGACGTGAGTATACCTCCAATTAATGTCGTCGTTATACTATTGTTTACTATTTTCTCTCCTGTTAAAGATTTAGGTGGAAATCTGCATGCCGATATGGCAAAGAAATCACTTAGAATAACGAATATCGAACTTAACTTTCAACTTTAAGTACTTTAGCGCACTTTAGGCACTTCTCTTTAACGAAGCTTTATTTACAACGGAATATTCCCGTGTTTTTTCGGGGGATTCGACAGGGTTTTATTCTGTGTCATTTCCAGCGCCTGTATCAGTTTAAAGCGTGTCTGCCTTGGCAGTATTATTTCATCAATATACCCTAAAGCAGCGGCCTGGTAAGGATTGGCAAAGCTTTCCTTATAATCGTCGAGCGCTTTGGCCTTTGCTTTGGCATCGAGGTTGCGGTAAAGCACATTCACAGCGCCCTCTGGTCCCATAACGGCAATTTCGGCCGAAGGGTATGCCAGGTTAATATCGCCTCCTATATGCTTGCTCGACATTACACAATATGCTCCTCCGTATGACTTTCGTGTGATGAGCGTAATTTTCGGAACAGTAGCCTCGGCGTATGCATACAGCAGTTTTGCACCATGCTTGATAATACCATTATGCTCCTGTATGGTGCCCGGCAGAAATCCCGGTACATCCTGTAAAGTAATAAGCGGTATATTGAAACAATCGCAGAACCGTATGAAACGCGCTGCCTTAAAAGAGGCATCCACATCCAGTACGCCCGCCAGCATGGCCGGCTGATTGGCAACAATACCAACGGATTTCCCCCCAAGGAAAGCAAAACCGATAATAACATTTTGCGCAAAATACGGCATCACTTCATAAAAGTATCCGTTATCCACTACCGAACTGATCAGCAGTTTCATGTCGTAAGGCTTGTTGGGATCATCAGGAATAAGTGTCTGGAGCTTTTCATCTTCCCTTCTTACATCATCCGTAGGCGGTTTAAAAGGAGAGTCCTCCATATTATTTGAGGGCAGGAACTGAAACAGTTCGCGTATCATCATCAAGGTAGATTCTTCATTTTCGCCCATGAAATGGGCTACACCGCTCTTGGAATTATGTGTCATGGCGCCGCCCAGCTCTTCCTTGGAAACTTCTTCGTGGGTCACGGCTTTTATCACATCAGGGCCGGTAACGAACATGTGGCTTTTTTCCTTTACCATAAAGATGAAATCCGTAAGAGCGGGAGAATATACCGCTCCTCCGGCGCAGGGTCCCATAATGGCGGATATCTGGGGAACAACCCCTGACGACATCACATTCAGGTAAAAAATATCGGCGTATCCGCCAAGACTGGCAACACCTTCCTGTATACGGGCTCCGCCAGAATCATTAATAGCTATGATAGGTGCGCCATTGCGGACAGCAAGGTGCTGAAGTTTTGTTATCTTATCGGCATTGGAACGGCTTAAAGAGCCTCCAAACACAGTGAAATCGTAAGCAAAAACATACACCATTCTCCCGTCGATCTTGCCATACCCCGAAACAACCCCATCGCCGGGTATTATGGTCTTGTTCATGTCAAAATCCGTGCAACGGTGAACCACCAGTTTATCGAGTTCAACAAAAGTACCGACATCGAGCAAAAGGTTTATTCTTTCCCTTGCCGTAAGCTTTCCGCTTTCATGCTGCTTGTCGATGCGGTCTTGTCCGCCGCCCATTTCGGCTTCCCTTGAAAGTTTCTCATAACCCAGTATTTTATCCTCGGTTGTGCCGGAAGCTGAAGATTTTAAAACTGTTGGAGTAACAGGGGTTTCCTTTTTCTCGGGTTTCACCTCTTTTGCTGGAGTGGTTATTTTGGATTTCTTAGTTTTCTTTTTGCTTTCAGTAATGTCCTTTATTTTTTTACTGAATTTGAATATCTTTCGCATTGCTGCCATAATACACGTATAAGATTTGAACTATTCTAAAACGATCAGGGTCTGGTTACCTTCCACGGTGTCGCCTTCCTTAACCAGTATATCCTTTATTTTGCTGTCGCGTTTCACTTTGTATTCGCTTTGCATTTTCATGGCTTCCACTATGATCACTGTTTGCCCTGCGGTAACTTCCTCGCCTTTCTTCACTGTTATTTTAATGATCTTTCCGGGCATGGGGGAAAATATCCTGTCCTGTGAGGAATCAACATCATCCTTCATGCGGTTCTTCATGTATTTGGTCTGCATGTCGATGATCTCCAATGGGAAATAATTATAAGGTGTATTGACCATGTATTTCTTCCCTGTTTCATCACGCACCAGCTCAATATTATAGGATTTATTATTCAGGATGATGGAATACACGCCGTTTTCCACCATCACTATATCCACCTCGTACATCTTATTGTCGATGGATACCTGAACTTTGTTTCCTTCCTTGCTTATCAGCTCCACATCGGCTGTACGGTCGCCTATTTTAATTTCGAGGATCATGTTTCTTTTAAAATTAATGCATCAGATGCGTAATAAACCTTTTTGTTTTCCGAAATCTTTCCATTTGCTGATAGCCCTCTTCTCTCCCATGGAAACCGACTGGTTGTCCTCAAGATTCATCACATAATCAATATATGCAGCAATAATGGCGACATCTTCCGTCATTTTTTTGCTGACTTTGGGAAGTTTCATCATGGTTTCATAATTCTTTTCGATAAAATGAGTATTATACTTCCCTTTTACAAAATCTTCGGAATCGAACACTCTTCGCAGGAAACCAATATTTGTCTTCACCCCAACAATCTTATATTCGTATAGTGCGCGCTTAATTCTTTTGATGGCATAATTCCTGTCAAGCGCCCATACTATCAGTTTGGATATCATCGGATCGTAATAGACCGGAATTTCATAACCATCGTAAACATAGCTGTCCACACGTACGCCTAACCCCAATGGCTCGGTGATATGTTTGATGATCCCCGGGCATGGAGAAAATTCGTTTTCAGCATCTTCGGCACAGATGCGGCATTCTATGGAATGCCCGCGTTGAACAACATCTTTTTGTTTAAGGGTGAGCTTATTTCCGTCAGCGATCTTTATTTGTTCCTTGACAAGGTCAACTCCTAAGACCTGCTCGGTAACGGGATGCTCCACCTGCAGGCGGGTGTTCATTTCGAGGAAAAAAAAATGATGGTCATCGTCAACAAGGAATTCAATGGTACCTGCACCGATATATTTCACCGATTTTGCCGCTTTTACGGCTACTTTTCCCATTTCCTTGCGCAGCTTCTCGGTCATGAGAGGCGAAGGTGTTTCTTCCACAAGTTTCTGATGGCGACGCTGAATAGAACATTCACGTTCGCATAAATGGATCACATTCCCGAATTTATCTCCCAGCACCTGGAACTCTATATGATGAGGCGACTCTATATATTTTTCTAAATAAACTGTATCATCACCGAATGACGATAAAGCTTCTGAACGCGCTGTACAAACAGCTTCCCAAAGTTCATTCTTGCTTTTTACAAGGCGCATGCCCTTACCGCCACCTCCGGCAGAAGCCTTCACCATGATGGGATACCCTATCTTATTTGCAACATCAAGTGCTTTCTTTTCGCTGGTAAGTTTTTCTTTTGTGCCCGGGACAATAGGAACCCCTGCTTTTATCATCCGCTGCCTTGCTGTGATCTTATCGCCCATCGCCCTGATGGACTCTGCCCTGGGACCAATAAAAACAATACCTTCCTTATCACAGCGATCAGCGAGATCTACATTTTCAGAGAGAAACCCATAACCGGGATGGATGGCATCGGCACCTGTTATTTTAGCTGCTTCAATAATGTTATCAATTAATAGATAGCTTTCGTTTGAAGGAGCCGGGCCTATTAAACAGGCTTCATCGGCATAGCTTACATGCCTGGAAGTACGATCAGCTTCAGAGTAAACAGCCACAGTTTTGATTCCCATTTCCCTGCTCGACCTCATTACCCTTACTGCAATCTCGCCTCTGTTTGCTACTAATATTTTTTTGATCATAATACTCCTATAAAATATAAAAAATAGAAACAGCCTGATAGGTAGATTATATTAAAAATGAATGAATTGCATTTTCGATATTTTCATTCATGCCAGCAATTTGAATGACAAATATAGTGTAAATTTTCAATTGAATTTACTCAGAATTTTTAAATCATTTTAATATGAAGTATTTGTAGTTTTTAAAAATGATAAATGTCATCAAATAATTTTATTACATTATAATCTGGCTTCTTTATAATCCGTCTCCATAAACAAAAAAAGTAGTGAAGTAGCTGCTTTTTTGTAATAAAACATATTTACTTCTTCCCTTTTTTAACTGCTTTTTTCTTGGAAGTTTTTTGAGGAGAATTTCCCTTTTCCTTAATCACAGCCTGTGCTGCGGCAAGTCTTGCAATAGGCACGCGGAAAGGAGAACAGCTCACATAAGATAAACCTGCTTTAAAACAGAATTCAACAGAAGCAGGATCGCCACCCTGTTCGCCGCAAATACCCACCTTCAGATTACTGCGCGTGGCACGGCCTTTTTTAACAGCCATTTCAATTAACTGTCCCACGCCATCCTGGTCGATAGTCTGGAACGGGTCGGCAGCTAATACTTTTTGGTCTAAATAGTCGTTCATGAAACCGCCAATATCATCGCGGCTGAAGCCGAAAGTCATCTGGGTTAAGTCGTTCGTTCCAAATGAAAAGAATTCGGCAGTTTTTGCCATGCGATCACCCAGCAGGCAGGCACGCGGGATTTCGATCATAGTGCCATACATATAATAAGGAAGCACTTTTACTCCGAATTTCTGGCAAACTTCAGCCATAACCCTGTCGTTAATCTTCTTTGTAACATCTAATTCGGCAACTTCGCAGGTAACAGGAACCATTAATTCGGGTTTCGGGGTATGCCCTTCATTTATCAACTCTAAAGATGATTCGAAAATAGCGCGGAACTGAATTTCGGATATTTCGGGATACGTTATACTTAAACGAACGCCACGATGTCCCATCATAGGATTGTTCTCGTGCAGCGCTTCGCCACGTTTGGCAACATCGGCAACATTAATATTCAATTCCTTTGCCAGCTCAGCTTGTTTGTCGGGACTTTGAGGGACAAACTCATGCAAAGGAGGATCAAGTAAACGGAAAGTAACCGGAAGCTTATCCATAGCCAACAATGTAGCTTTGATATCTTTCTTCATATAAGGATATAATTCATCCAATGCTTTTTTACGTTCCTCAATAGTATTGCTCAATATCATTTTGCGGAGAGCCAGCAATGGTTTCTCTGACCCAACACCGTAGAACATATGCTCTGTGCGGAATAATCCGATTCCTTCGGCACCATAATCACGGGCTATTTTTGCATCTTCAGGAGTTTCGGCATTGGTGCGGACTCCCATAGTACGGTATTTATCAACTATGGTCATAAATGCTTTGAATCTTGGATTTTCAGTAGCATCCATTAATTTCAAAGCTGTCTGGTAGACATGACCTTTTGTTCCGTTCAAAGTTACAAAATCACCTTCTTTTAAAACGATAGTTGTACCTTCTATCTTAGCTGTTTTTGAAGCAGCATCCACATGAAGTTTCCCTGCGCCAACAATACAGCATTTGCCCCATCCACGGGCAACAAGAGCAGCATGGGAGGTCATACCGCCACGGGCAGTCAAAATACCAACTGCAGCGCGCATTCCTTCCACGTCTTCAGGATTGGTTTCTTCGCGGAGAAGGATCACTTTCTTGCCTTTGCGTACCCAGGCAACAGCATCCTCGGCAGTAAATACCAGTTGCCCGACAGCGGCACCGGGCCCGGCTGGCAATCCTTTTACCAGAACAGAAACTTTCTTTTCTTCATTTGGATCACAGATCGGGTGCAGTAATTCGTCTAACTGAGTCGGTTCCACACGCATCACAACAGTTTTCTCGTCAATCAGTTTTTCTTTCAGCATATCCATGGCCATATTCAATGCAGAAGTACCGGTACGTTTTCCGACCCTGCATTGCAGCATATACAGCTTACTTTCCTGTATCGTGAATTCTATGTCGAGCATGTCCTTATAATTCTTCTCAAGAATAGCACGAATATTCCATAATTCCTTATATGTTTTTGGCATTTGCTCTTGCATGCTGGGCAAATGTTTGTTCTGATCATTTTTAGTATCGTTGTTCAGTGGGCTTGGTGTGCGTATACCGGCAACAACATCTTCGCCCTGTGCATTGATGAGCCATTCGCCGTAGAACAAATTCTCGCCTGTGGCAGGATTACGTGTAAAAGCAACACCTGTAGCAGATGTATCGCCCATATTACCAAATACCATTGCCTGAACATTTACGGCAGTACCCCAATCGTCAGGAATACCTTCTATGCGGCGATAAGAAATAGCTTTTTTCCCATTCCAGCTTTTGAAAACAGCTTTAATGCCACCGAATAACTGCTCTTTTGCATTATCAGGGAATTCAGTGCCTAATTCTTTTTTAACAGCTGTTTTAAATTCGCCGGCTAAAATTTCCAGATCTTTTGCTGATAGTTCAGTATCCTGTTTTACGCCTTTCTGATGCTTATATTTATCAAGCATGTCATCCAACTTCTTGCGGATATTCTTGTCAAGACCTTCGGCTTTATCCATAACAACGTCGGCATACATCATGATCAACCTTCGATATGAATCCCAAACGAAACGCGGGTTGTTCGTTTTCTTGATCAATCCGGGGATGGTAGCAGTACAGAGACCTACATTTAATACCGTGTCCATCATACCAGGCATGGATTTTCTTGCCCCCGAACGACATGATAATAACAATGGATTATTAGGGTCGCCATATTTCATGCCCATTTCCTTTTCAACTCTTTTCATTCCTACCCAAACTTCATTATCAAGTGATTTTGGTAATTTGCAGTTGTTTCCATAATAAGCAGTACAGCATTCGGTAGTAATTGAGAATCCTGCAGGAACTGGTAATCCAAGATTAACCATTTCAGCAAGATTAGCGCCTTTTCCACCCAACAGGTTCTTCATCTCAGCTTTTCCTTCGGCTTTTTTACCCCCGAAAAAATAAACGTACTTTTTTTCTTTTGCCATTGTTAATTTTCCTCCAATAAATATTTAGTTAAAACTTCCTATTTCTTTGCTTTAGTTTTACAAAAAAAGGAACGACAAATTTAGCACAAAATTCTTCTATTCAAACGTTTTTGTTTAAAAAAACAAGGTCTCATTATTCCCATGATAAAGATTAAAAATTCACCTACATACTTCCTGATTTATATCCTAAAAAAAGTGAGTCCTGTATCTTAGATACAGGACTCACTCAAGATTATTAATTACACAGCTTACTTTTTATGCGCGCATACTGCATTCTCTTTAACGGTAACCAGTTTAGCTGATTTTATAACGTTATTAAGTCCGTTTACGAAATCACCTTGTTTTCCTTTTGATAATTCAGTTAAGGGGAAACAATAATCAATTTCACCTTCTTTGCCATAAGGAACTTTATCATAACTTATAGTTTTGCCTTCTGCTTTTCCAAAATTAATGATATAAGACTCAAGTGAAGCAACTGTTTTTGAATCAATGCCTGAGCCGGAACTGCCAAAAGAAACAATTGCCCTGTAAGTCGTAGGTGCAGCAGGTCCTGTTGTTTTTTCAGTACTTTTAGTGTGCTTGCATGCAAATGTGAACATAACGACACTCAATAATAAAACGATTCTTGTTTTCATAATTTTTATTGTTTTTTGAGTTAATTATAAAATCCATTTTATAATACAAAAGTAATATTATTAATGATATGCTGAAATATATTTATTCAGTTCATCAATAGAACTTTCAAAAGAAAAAGCGTCATTTACTTTGAAATAATTACCAATATCGAACGTATGCCCGTAAGCGTATTTGGCAAATGTCAGTTTGGAATCTTCAAAACTGAATAACTTCATGATTTCTCTCACTTGTGATGAAAGTAAACAATTCGTAGTTAATACCTGTTTTGCTATATCTAGTTTACTTTCTTCGAAAGATTTTGAAGAAATTGTTTTCTTCAAAGATTCAAAATTTTCACGAGACATAGGATAAGGACATCCGACAGGTCCTGAATATCCGGGCAAAACATAAGCCGGCTGGCCTTGTACGGGTTGAACTTGCGGATTCAAATCCGCTGAAGATGTGGTCGTAGTGGTTGTGGTGGAATAAGTAGTCGTTGTGGTTCCGTTTGTTACAACTCCGCCGGGGTTAATGTTCACATTAATACCATTTCCACCAACATTAACTCCCATCGAAACGTCACCCGGATTTGCAGTTCCTGTAGTAGTTGTTGTTTGAATAGTTGAAATAGTTGTAGAACTTGCAGGAGCAGAAGTACCGCTCATTGAAAACGCTACAATTGATTGTCCACTTGCATCCGGTGGAGCTTGGTCAATAGGAACTTCGTTCAAATATCGAACTACATATTCACCGTTGTTGTTTTTCTTAATATCAAATGTTGTTTCGGTGCCGGTGTGAAACATCAGGTTTTTATCCACCTGCGGAAGTGTTGAATCCCGGAAAATGATTTTAAGCTTATAGCTGGGTGCCGGCAAGTCGGTTACTTTCACATTCGTTACAGGATTTGCATTCTGAAGCACACCATTAAGTACCACCGAAAATTTTTCTCCCTGCTCAGAAAAGAAAATCAAATTTGTTTTCTGTGCGAAGATCCCTGAGATACTTAATAAGAAAGCCAATAAAAGAAAAGATTTTTTACTTATAATGCTTTTGTAGTTCAACAAACTCACTACAAGTTTTTTTAAGGTATTCGTGAATACTTCGTATTTCATAACATTTAATTTAGGTTAATAATTAATAAATTGAATTTACCTCGACGGTAATTCAATAATTATGCCAAATTAAAAATTACTTTCGAATAACTGAATTAATCAATGAATAGAAAGCAATTAGCTGCTCTATTCTTTCACAAACTTTTCTACTGCTATTCCTTTTTCAGTCTTCATGCTAATAAAATACATCCCGCAGGGAAATGCTGAGATATCAACATTAGTTTTATTACTGTTTGTGGTAAAAGTTTTAATTAGCTGACCCTGTAGATTAGAAATTTCAATTATTGCCTGAGTTTGTGAAATATTTTCTATAGTAATATTTTCAGATGTTGGGTTTGGATATACTTTGAAAACGTTATCGTTGTTAACATCAATAATACCTGCTCCTGATCCAGTTACTGTAATAATGACAGAATCTTTTACATTAATAGAATTTGAAATGGTTTTTATCCATCCACTAAAAGGAATTGGTTGTTTCGGTTTACATGAAACCGTTATATCATGATTAGAACCTGCATTTATATTTCCTCCAGCCCAGTTTCCATAGAAAGAATCAGTCAAACAAGTAGGATAGGATATAGAAGTAATAGATAATATTTTATTCCCTATATTATTAATAGTGAGAGTCTTTTCAACTATTGTTGAATCTTGTACATAGCCGAATCCGTTCACTGCATCGCCGCTAAACATTATTTCTGCATATGTAGATGCAATGTTAAAATAGGCGCTTGTATCTAGTACCTTATTGGCTGTATCGCTGATTGCAATTCTGTAATTACTGCCATTGATCAAACTAAGAGGAGGATTAATTGGGAAAACTTCAGTATTCGGTGTATCAATTGCCAACTGCAACACGTTTGTTAAGCCTTTGCATAAGGCAATCTTAACTTTACCACCGATACAATTAGTGGACCATTTGATAGTATCTGTGAGACCTTTATATAAAGTAACTCCACTATGAGGATATGTAATAGCTAATGTTTCTGTAAAAGCATTAATTGTTATTAAGCTTGATTGTGATGATTTACAACCACCCGAATTTGCTGTCACATGATAATTTCCTGGGGCAACATTTGTAAATACCCCAGTAGTATTGGTATAGGTTATTCCATCAATACTGTATGTCATTCCGGTACCGGTTGGTGAAGTAACAGTTATCATTCCGGTAGAATCGGCACAGGTAGGTTGTGCAGTTGCACTTGCTACAGGTGTAGACGGTGTATAGTTAATAGTTAAATGTAAAGTTACAGTGGAATCACACCCTGCTTTATTGGTAAATAAATGTGTGTGTGTACCGGTTGTGTTGTATATATTTCCATACCAAGTAAAAGTATTACAAGTTGCCACTGTAGTATCGCCAGTTGTGCTATAATTTACAGTTAAATGCAATGTTACCGTAGAATCACAACCAACTGAATTAGTAAAAATATGTGAAGGTGTGCTTGTGCTGGTATAATATATTCCATGCCACTTTAAGCTGTCGCAGGCTATTGCCGTTGTATCGCCTGTAGAAACAGGTTTTACGATTACTGTAACCGTATCAGAATAAACAGTAGGACAACCTCCGCTATTTACACGGTAAAACCAAGTGCCGGCAGAAGAAGGTATTTCAGAATATGTACTGGTGATATTTGAAATATCAGTCCATGCTCCGGAATTTAAACTTTTTTGCCACTTGATAATATTTCCTGTATTGCCAGTAAGCGTTAATGTTCCCGTAGATGCTCCCAAACAAATGGGTGAACTGCCTCCGCTCAGGCTTCCGCCACTTGACATAGGAAGAACTGGATTATTATAGATTTTCAACTCTTTTATGCAACCATTGAGTGCTCTTCCGTCTCCTCCACAAAGTGTTGAAAAATCATAATCACTCCAGTTTACTAATTTTGGACAGCATTCATCAACCGCAACATTTCCGTTAACTAGTAAACGAATCCGCCCGTTAAAATATTGAAGTTTTACAGTATACCATGTACCTATCGTAAGTTGTGTATTTGATATTACGTAATTACAATTATTATATGAATAACCCAGATAACCGTTAGAATCGGTTGCTATACCTATCCATCGCGTATCATAACCACCTGTAATAATGTCATTGCCTACTTTACCTGCAGCAATAAATGCATTAGGTTGGTATTCCACATCAATCTCAAAATTTGTATCAACAATAGTAGAAATATTTGGCGTATATGCATAAGGATTAGTACCACTATAATTTGGATTACCATTCATGCAGAATTCACAGCATGAATAAGATCCTCCGTTTATAGTCATTACAGCATAGTTCCCAGTAGAATCATTCAGGTTTGAAGTCAATGGATATGCAGCTATTAATGTCTGAGCATTAATATTTGGCATGCAATTAATGCCGATTAAAAGAATCATAACCGCCTTAAGCAACTTTTTAAATAGTAAATTTCTTCTCATATTCTGATTTTTTTAGGTTGAATATTTATATTAATTGCAAAACTATTTCTTTTTCTTTAAACAAACAATTTATTTATTATTAAAAAGTTTAGTCAATTCAAAATTAATTGTTTCCAATAGAAAAACCAGTTTATTCATTAACATTTAAGAATTCTTTTTTATAAAGGCTTCAAAAAAGTTACATACTTTAAATACAAATACTAAAAATGCTCTCAGGAAAAATTTATTTCCCCGCAAAACAAGAGCTATGTAGGAAAATTTTATAAGTTTGCACCATCATTAACGATTGAAAATTCTCCTTTCAATCATAATAATAATCATTATGAGTTTAGTAATCGGTATAAGGCACGAAGACAAATACGAAATGGAACGCAGGGTGCCCATTGTTCCCAAACATATCGAATGGCTGGTAAAGCATCACAACATTGATATTGTTGTCCAGTCTTCCGAGAAAAGAATCTTTAAGGATGAAGAGTTCACTAAAGCAGGAGCAAAAGTCGCAAAAGAGCTCAAGAGATGTCCTATTATATTTGGCGTAAAAGAAATTCCCTTAAATACTTTTGAACCAAATAAAACTTATATCTTCTTTTCGCATGTAATAAAAGGCCAGAAGCAGAATATGCCCATGCTGAAAAAAATGATGGAGCTGAAGTGCAACCTGATTGATTATGAGAAAGTAGTGGATGAACAAAATAAACGATTGATCTTTTTCGGTAAATATGCAGGGCTTGCCGGGATGATAAATTCATTCTGGGCTTTAGGTTTGCGTCTGAAATATTACGGGTACGAGTCAAAATTGCTTAAAATAAAGCAAGCCCGGCACTATCATTCTCTTGCCGATGCAAAAAATGATATTTCTGCAGTAGGTGAATTAATTGCAGAAAATGGCATTCCTGAAGAATTGCGTCCTTTTGTAATTGGATTTACCGGTTATGGTAATGTTTCGCAGGGCGCACAGGAAATATGCGGACTGCTTCCTGTTAAAGAAATCTCTCCCGAAAAGCTTTTAACACTTAAGCACCGTAAACAACTTCCAAATAATATTATTTATAAAGTGATATTCAAAGAAGAAGACCTTGTTGAACCTCTCGACTCCAGCCAGCCATTCGAATTGCAGGATTATTACAATAATCCGCAAAAATACAGGGGCGTATTTGAAAAATATATTCCTCATCTTTCTATGCTTATCAATTGCATGTACTGGGATGAGCGTTACCCAAAACTTATAACAAAAGAATACCTGAAAAAGTTGTACAGCAAAGGTAGACCTAAGTTAGACGTAATAGGAGATATCAGTTGCGATATTGACGGATCGGTAGAATGTACTGTAAAACCGGGTAAAATTGAAGACCCAATTTATGTTTATGACCCTTTTACCGAACAGGTAACTTCCGGTTATTCTGGTGAAGGCATCCTTGACATGGCAGTGGATATATTGCCAAGTGAATTGCCCAGAGATTCATCCCTGGGTTTTAGCGATGTGCTGGTGAATTTCGTAAAACCTATTGCCATTGCCGACTACGACCTGCCCTTTGAAGAGATCGACCTGCCTAAAGCCATCAAAAAAGCTTTAATTTTGTTAAGAGGCGAGTTCACCCCGAATTATAAATATCTTGAAGAACATGTCAATTCGGTTGAAAATAGTGACATAAAAGTTTAAAATTTGTTATTTCTGCATTTATTGCTTTTTTAAAAAAATATTTATGGAAAAGAAAGTTTTGATATTAGGCGCAGGTTTAGTGGCGCAACCAATTGTAAGATACCTGCTTAAAAAGGGATTAAAGGTTACTATTGCTTCAAACACTCCCGACAATGCAGAAGCAATGATCAATAAACACAAGAACGGTACAAACATTAACTGGTCTGTTGAAGATAAACTTACGCTTGACAAACTCGTTAAGGAACATGACATTGTTGTAAGCCTTTTGCCTTATGTTTTTCACCTGCTGGTGGCAGAATATGCACTAAAGCATAAGAAAAATATGGTTACGGCATCTTATGTAAAACCCGAAATGCAGGCATTGGATACAGATGCAAAAAAAGCCGGTATAATTATTTTGAACGAACTCGGCCTCGACCCCGGTATTGACCACATGTCAGCCATGCGCATCATTGATAATGTTCACAAAAAAGGTGGGAAAATAAAAGAATTTTATTCTCTCTGTGGCGCATTACCAGCTCCCGAAGCAGCTAATAATCCGTTCAAATACAAGTTCTCGTGGAGTCCTAAAGGAGTTGTAATGGCAGGAAATAACGACGCCAAATTCCTTAAACACGGAAAAACAATTGAAATTCATACAAGAGACTTATTCAAAAAACCCTTTAAAGTAGATTTCCCCGAACTTGGCAAGCTTGAAGTATACCCCAACAGGGATTCTATATCTTATAAAGAAATTTATGGCATTCCTGAAGCAGAAACCATGTATCGCGGAACATTCAGGTATAATGGCTGGTGCGAAGCCCTTGATGCAATGAAACAGCTTAACCTCATCTCTTATGATAAGTTCAACCTGGAAAATAAAACGTATGCTGACTTTATGGCTTTCCTGATTGGTGCAGAAAATTCAACGAATATCAGAGAAAAAACAGAAACGTTTTTAAAGGATGAATATAGCGATCATGCCATCAACGCTATTGAATGGCTTGGATTATTTGAAAATAAACCAATGAACCGCAAGGAAGATTCCCCATTTGAAATCACTTCGGATTTAATGATAGCAAAAATGCAGCTCGGACAAAATGAACGCGATGTTGTGATGATGCAGCATAACTTTCTTGCCGAATATCCCAGTGGAAAGGAAGAAGTGATACGTTCGCGCATGCTTGATTACGGAACGCTTGCCACCGATACGGCCATTGCACGCACTGTTGCATTACCTGCTGCTATGGGCGTTATGATGATACTGGAAAACAAAATTAAAGTAAAGGGAGTTTTCAGGCCTGTGCTTCCTGAGATTTATAATCCTATCCTCGACGAGCTTGAAACCATGAACATTAAAATGGTGGAAGAATACGGGCTACCTCTTACTGAGAATATTCAGTAGGTTTCAGTATGACTTTAAAGGGTTCAAATTATTATATTTGTCACATATAAAATAACTAAACCTATGAAAAAGAAACTTTTATTAATCTTCATTCTCACTGCTGTTATTTGCGGTATTATCATTACTTTAAGCAACGAAAAACTTGTTGCAAAGACTTCCGCTAAAGCAAAATCTAAATTAAGCGACTGTTCCTTTAATGGATTTAATCTTTATGGCAAAGTACAGGTAGTAAATGCTTTTCCTGATATTAAAGTTCAGATAGTTAATGCTTTTCCCGACCTTAAGGTTCAGATAGTGGATGCTTTTCCTGATGCCTGTGGTAAATGGCAAATGGTTGATGCTTTCCCCGATTTCAAGATACAGTTTGTAGATGCTTTTCCTGATATTAAAATTCAGTATGTAGACGCATTCCCGGGATTACCTTAAGATTATAAGTACCTGAATAAACCAGATGAGAATTCTCGTTATAATTCTGTCTTTCCTGAATGGCGGCTACATGCTTGCCGATGGTATTTTTGTTTTACTGAAAAGAAAATAC
>JBEKEO010000056.1:0-15746 GCA_050013795.1 Bacteroidales bacterium | reverse complement strand
CCATTAAAAACAAATTGCTCGCTATTATAACGAATGCAGTGAATTATGACCGGAACAACAAGCTTATCATGCTGATAAGAGCTTGTGTAAGCCTTAATCCGGACGATTGCGCTGTTTTCGGACTGCCGGCAAAACTGGCTGTCGGCACCAGCAGTACTAATTCGGCTGCTTCGTTAGCCAAAACCAAAACACCCGACAAGACCATCATGCCCGACGAAAAGGTTTATCCGAAAATAATTATCGCAGGCGGAGGCATACTGCATATTAAAGCTTTTACTGAAAAAGAACAAACAGGCCGTCCGCACAAGCTGAAAGGTTATGATCAACTGGAATATGCTATTGGAGTGTTTTACTCCACTGCCACCGGGCTTCCAATATCTCCCGATGATGCCAGATTAACAAAAGATTATTCCACCAAAGCTAATTTTAAGCTACCCACTTCGGCCATAGCTGCGAATTTAAGCGCAATTCCGGCAGGACAGGCAACGCCATTAAAAGTAGCTGTATTGTTTTTCCGCTGGGCAAAAAGCAAACACCCTACGCTGGATGGACCGTGGAGTGTGGCTTTTACTACGCCGATATTGTAATGACGGGTAGTGGATGATGGGATGATAAGATGATGGGATAATAGGATGATGGGGAAATGGGAAATAGAAAAACGTTCATTGACATAATTTCTTTGCGCAGAAGTCGCCGAGGCGACTACTTAATAGACCCGCATTTTGAGAATCTGCGTAAAAATCAAAGGAATTTATCAGCCAGGGGACTGGTAAGCGACCCGTGAAGTGAGCAACGAGATGTAAGGTATTCATAAATGTTTTCGAACGGCTAGTGGTCGCGTGAGATAAATGACCTGTAGATTTTAGCAGATTCTCAAACAGCGGTGACTTTTCTTTTTGTTTCTTTTTCTTTTGGTGGCAGCAAAAGAAAAAGAAAATAGTAACGAACAAACTTATTTTCTATATGAATATTATAAAACATAAAAATATGAAAGCAACGACATCTTTCACAGTGTTTAAAGTAACGCTGACGGCATCACAGATAAGAACAGCCAATAACATTGCCATTGATATACCTCAGCTTTCGGCGCCGGGAGCAGGCTATGCATGGTCGCTGCTGATGGCCGAACTCCGCTTTTTTGCAAGAAGAAACGCCTTTGCCAGCACCACTGTTTTCCTGGTGACCGATACAGCGGCTATTGAACAAATGGTGTCTGGGGTTATACTCAACTCTGGAGCGGATTCGTTCAGCAAATTCCTTTCAACAGGCAGCTCCGATACGGCTATAGTAGAAAACAAAAAAGTTACCATAGTAACCGATGCTGATTCAGCCACGGGCGATGGCTTCTGCATTATTTATGGAGTGGCGAGGAGGATAAAGTTATGAATTCCTTTTTTCTGACTCACCCCCAACCCCTCTCTGCGGGCAAAGAGGGGCGCCTTAAAGTCCCTTCTCTGCTTGGAGAGAAGGGATTTAGGAATGAGTAAAAATGTAGATTTATATATTGAATCAAACATTAAATTTCAGATATTTGTACAAATAATCAATTAAAAACCCAACATCATGCCAGCATTTTATAACACCCATATACATACGTTTTGCGGGGATAAAGATGTTCCCGCCCGCTTTCTTCCTTTGTGGCTGGTAAAGGTTTTGTCCACAAAAGTTGGCTATAGCGTTGTTACCACTGTAATGAAATGGCTGAACCCCATCAGCAAACACGGCCGTTTCGACCGCTATGTGCTGTTTGTTACTATTGGCAAACTTGGCAGTCAGAAAGCCATCTTCGAGAATTGCCTTGCTCAATATCCTGGTGATACAAAATTCATCATACTTCCAATGGACATGGCATATATGGGAGCAGGGAAAGTTCCCAGAGATTATACAGAGCAATTAACCGAGTTGCGCGATCTGCGGGATGCCTACCCTGATAATGTAATTCCTTTTGTCCATATTGATTGCCGGCGCGATAACTGTTTCAATTTATTCAAACAGGCTATTGAAGAATGGGGATTCAAAGGGCTTAAGCTTTACCCGCCCCTTGGCACCTTCCCTTACGATAAGCGTTATTACCCTGTTTATGAGTATTGCCAGTCGCACAACCTGCCTGTTATTGCACATTGTTCCGATGGCAACCCTGTTTATTTCAAAGGCAGCCAGGACGACCTGATACAACTATTACAGGGATGCTCCATGCCTGTTGATTATGACGCTAAAAACAAAAAAGCCTTATGCGCTTATTTCACCCACCCTTTAGGTTATAAGCAGGTGATGGATGATTTTCCCAACCTTAAAATATGCCTTGCGCATTACGGCAAAGGAAATAACGAACCTAATGATGTGGGCGGACTTAACTGGGATGATACCATAAAACAAATGATGCTTACTTATCCGAATCTTTATGTGGATTGCGCCTACTCCATGTATAACCAGGATTGGTGGGCATCGGTCAAGGTACAGTTGACCACCAACCGGCAACTGCGCGAACATTTTTTGTTCGGTTCCGATTTCTATATGGTTGAAGTAGATGGCACCGAAAAAGAATTTGATATAAACTTCAGGGCATACATAGGCGAAGATCTGTTTCAACAGATAGCCGTTACAAATCCAAAGAAGTTTTTGAATATCCCATGAATCTAATTGATTTCAGGAAAATTGTCATCAGATCAAAAGCGATAACTGCTTAAACAAACGAAGATGATTTTACGTACCTGAAAATTATTTTTTATTACCTTTACCCTTCTAAAACTTTATGAATATTGAATGAAAAGGATATTATTCATATTGGCAGTCATTTTGGTTTATTCTTTTGCAAAATCACAAACATCAAAGCTTACAGTAAAGATTACTCCGATAAATGATATTAAAGGACAGGTACATATCGCATTGTATAACAACAGTGATGTTTTTCTTGATGAGGGCAAAGAATATAAAATGGCAATTGTAAATGTAAAGAGTTCAACTGTTACCTACACTTTTTCAAATCTTCCAAAAGGTTGGTATGCGGTGGCTATTTTCCATGATGTGAATTGTGACGGGGAATGCAACAGGAACTTTTTAGGAATACCCACCGAGCCATATGGCTTTTCAAATAATGTAACCCCAACAATTATGGCGCCTTCTTTTGATGACTGCAAGATTTTGGTCAGCGGCAATACCACCATCTCAATTAAGCCTATCTATTAGGATAGCGGGGACAATTACTTTCAACCAACAAGAAACCCCGACAGACAATCTATCGGGGTTCTTATTGTATTTTCTTGTTTTAAACTATTTATTATTGCTATTGTCTTCTTCCTTTTTTGGGGGTGTTTTGCCTTCGGGCTTTTTGATTTCTGCCGAACGATGAGCAACGCCTCTTTTTAAGGGCACTTTAGGATGAGCGGTTTTTACAGAACCATCTTTCGGTTGATTAGCTTTCGAAGTTTCCGGAGCCGGGGTTGTTTTTGTATCAATGTTTTTATTTTCAGCAGAAGTTGTAGCTTTTGCAGGTGTTACCTGTGGCTTATTTTGTTCAGGCGACGGGGTTTTCTCGTCTTTTGAAACTACTTTTTTATCTGTTTGGGGAGTTTCTGTTTTTGGCACTGCGATTGTTTCAGGTTTGGTATTAGTTGTTGTATTGGTTTGTGCCGTTGCCGGTAAAACATCAACAAAATACACACAAACTACAAGCGAGAAAAATATTGACAGTTTTTTCATAATTCGTTGTTTAAATATGATAATACAAAAGTAATGATACTTTTTCGCCTCTGTGCCAAATATGATGTTAAATAATCTTAACATGCAAAAACTCGATTTATGTATTACAAAATCCCCGTATCCCTAGCTAACCGCTCTTGTTTATACCCCTGAAGCTAACACAAAAAACAAAGGCAGTGAGGGGCTGGCGTGATTATTTGCGAACGACTGATAATGAACACTGCATAACCCTGCGTTGGATCTTAGGAAAGGATTTCATTCATTTTTGATATTGGCTCTATGCAAATTGATTCGCTTAATGTGTGAATTATGTAACTTTTTACTTTAATTGTGTAACAGTTTTAGATATCAAACCCAGTATTTTTGTACTTTATCATTTAAAAGCGAAGTATTTTTGAAATTACACATCAAATTCATGGTGAGCAACCGCTGTAAAATTGCGGTAAAAGAGGAGTTGAAAAAACTCGGATTGCATTTCATCATAGTTGATTTAGGTGAAGTGGAGATCATGGAGACCCTTTCTTCTGAGCAGCTGGAGCAACTTAAAATTGCTTTGCTCAATGCCGGATTTGAATTAATGGATGACAAGAAGGCTGTATTGATTGAAAAAATAAAAAATGCAATTATTGAAATGGTTCATTTTACAGATGAAATGATCAAAGTAAACTTTTCAGATTATTTAAGTGAAAAATTAAATCATAATTATACTTACCTGGCAAATTTATTTTCAGAAGCGCAAGGAACCAGTATTGAGCAATTCATTATTTCACATAAAATTGAAAGGGTAAAAGAATTTATCATTTATGATGAGCTAAATATTACGGAAATTGCATGGAAGATGAATTACAGCAGCGTTGCGCATTTATCCAATCAATTTAAAAAAGTTACGGGGCTTACTCCAACTCATTTTAAACAATTAAATGACAAAACAAGAAGGCCGATTGAAGAAATTGGAAATTAAAGTAGAACAATTAATACGAAAGTGTCATAAATAAATCATCAAGATATGGCGAAAATAAAAAAAGCGGATAATGAGGAGTTGGTTATTGCCCGCAAAGAACATGCCCTAAAAAAAGAAGAGAAGGGGAAAAAGGCGCTATTGAAGGATGCAACTATGAATAATAGAATTAAAATATTACACCTTGAGGATTCTTTAAAAGATTCAGAATTGATTCGCTCCTTAATTGAAAGCGGAGGAATAGAGCATGATTATTTTTTTGTTGATAACGAAAAGGATTTTATAAATTTTCTGGAAACTGAAAAAGTCGACATCATATTATGCGATTACAACCTGCCCGGCTACAAGGGCGATGAAGCATTAAAGTTTGCTAAAGAGAAATTTTCTCATATACCGTTTATTCTTGTTTCGGGAACAATTGGCCAGGGCGCTGTTAGTAATACTCTGATAAACGGGGCTACCGATTATGTGCGTAAAAGTAATCTTGATCGCTTGGTACCTGTCATTAAAAGAGCGCTGCATGAACGTGAGACCGAGATTAATAAAATAAGTGCTGAAATAAAACTTAATTTAAAAAACGTACAAATTGAAGCACAAAAAGAAAAGTATGAGCAAATCAAAGATGAGCTTTCCATACAAAAAGCAGAGAAAGAAAAACGGGAAACTGAAAATATAAAACTTGAAGCATCAAGTCATTCTTTAAAACTAGCGGCTCAATATGCCAGGAGTTTGATAGAAGCCAGTTTCGATCCTTTAGTTACTATCAGTACCGGAGGTAAAATCATGGATATGAATGATGCATTTGCTAACATTACCGAATTGACGCGTAAAAAACTTACAGGTTCTGACTTCTTTAATTATTTTACCGATCAACAAAAAGCCAGAGAAGTTTACAGGGAGATATTTGCAAAAGGCTTCGTGGCAGATTATCCGCTGACCATATGTGATGGCAAAAATACTGATGTATTGTTTAACGGATCTGTATATAAAGATGAAAAAGGAAATGTGCTTGGTGCCGTGGTAGTGGCAAGAGATATTACCGAGCAAAAAAGAATTGAAAAAGAAATGACAGAGGCGATAGTGATGGCTGAGATGGCGACAGAAATTGCAGAAGAAGCAAAAAGGAAAGCTGAAAAGGCTACACAAATAGCAGAGGTTGCAGTGAAAGCTAAACAGCAATTTTTATCGAACATGAGTCATGAAATCCGCACACCAATGAATGCGATCATTGGATTTACAAAAGTGGTATTGAAAACAGATCTTACAGCCAAACAAAAAGAATATTTAACAGCTATAAAAATGAGCGGCGATGCATTGATCGTACTCATTAACGACATACTTGACCTGGCAAAAGTAGATGCGGGAAAAATGGCTTTTGAGCAAACACCATTCAAAATGGCTTTATCTATATCCGCTATGCTCCATTTGTTTGAAACAAAAATTCAGGAAAAGAATTTAGAATTGATTAAAGAATACGACAATAAAATTCCTGATGTACTGGTAGGTGATCCTGTGCGTTTGCACCAGATTATTTTAAATCTTGTAAGTAATGCGGTAAAGTTTACAACCAAGGGGAAAATTACAGTAAGTGTCCACTTGTTGCATGAGGATGAAGAGAAAGTAACCATTGAATTTGCAGTTTCGGATACCGGGATTGGCATAGAGGAAAGTAAACTGAGCAGTATTTTTGAAAATTTTCAGCAGGCATCCAGCGAAACTTCAAGGTTATATGGAGGAACAGGATTAGGACTTTCTATTGTTAAACAACTGGTAGAACCGCAAGGCGGGTCTATTAGTGTAAAAAGTAAACCCGGAGAGGGTTCCACTTTTAGTTTTATATTGAATTTTCTTAAAACAACTGAAGATGCTGTATCAGAAATGGAAACAGTGGAAATGGATACAGAAATTAAAAATATAAAAGTACTGGTGGTTGAAGATATGGCGCTTAATCAATTACTGATGAAAACACTATTGGATGATTTCGGTTTTGAACGAGATGTTGCGGCTAATGGGAAAATAGCTATCGAAAAACTGCAAACAAAGTCTTATGATATTATTTTAATGGATTTGCAGATGCCTGAAATGAATGGGTTTGAAGCAACGGATTATATCCGAAATAAATTAAAATCTAAAATTCCTATCATTGCTTTAACTGCCGATGTGACTACTGTTGACTTAGCAAAATGTAAATCTGTTGGCATGAATGATTATATTGCAAAACCCATTGACGAAAGATTATTGTATAATAAAATAATTGGGTTGGTTAAGAAAACGACACAGATAGAGATTCATGACGAAAAAAATAATGGAAACGATACAAATAAAAAGTTAAAATGCATTGACCTAACTCATTTATATAATACCACGAAATCTGATCCAAAATTGATAATGGAAATGATTTCACTTTATCTGGAACAAACTCCTCCTCTGATTAACGCAATGAAACAAGGTTTGCTTGATAAGGATTGGAATTCATTATATATGGCAGTACATAAAATGATTCCTTCATTTTCAATAGTAGGTATTAGTATAGATTTTGAAAATATGGCCAAAAAAGTACAGGAATATGCAAGCACACAGCTTCAGGTAGATGGGATACCTGATATGGTTTTACAGATCGGGAACATTTGTGCGCAGGCATGCATAGAATTAAGAGAAGAGTTTAACAGGATTAAAAAAACTAAAAATGAATAACGAAAAGATAAAACTTTTCCTGGTAGATGACGATGCGGTGTTTTTAAAATCATTGGAAATTGAATTCCTCCAGCATGCTGATTTTGCTATTGAAACATATGCAACAGGCGAACTGTGCATGGCAAATTTATCACACAACCCCGATGTTATCATATTAGATTACCTTCTTGATGGTATTGATAAAAAAGCAATGAATGGAATAGAAACATTGGATAAAATAAAAGCTTATAATCCTGATATTCCCGTAGTGATGTTATCCGGACAGGATAAAATTGAAGTAGCTATAAACTGCATGCATCACCGTGCTTTTGATTATGTAGTAAAAAGCGAAACAGCTTTCATTCGTTTACAAAAAATCATCACTGCCATTTTTAGCTACAGAAAAATGGAAAAGACATTGAACTGGTATATGGAAAGGATGTGATTCCCTTTCCCCATTATTTTTGTTCTCCCCGCCGAGTATGTGAATGATGTAACTTTTTCATTTAATTGTGTAACACTTCCCCGAATTAAAGGACAGACCTTTGTTCTGTGAAAATTCATTCACCATTTAAACAAAAAATTATGAAAAAGACAATCATCATTTCACTTTTCTTCCTATTAATATTAAGTATTAATATCTATGCTCAGCAAACAACTACAACAGTTACAACAACAACACAAACAACGCCTAATAATTCTTCGGAAAAATTCGGAAATACATTGAACTTAGGTTTAGGCATTGGGGGATATTCAGGTTACTATGGATATGTGGGACACGATATGCCTGTTTTTCATGCCGATTATGAATTTGATGTTGTAAAGAATTTTACATTGGCTCCTTTTATCAGTTTTTATTCATACAGAGACGGATATTATTGGGGTAATCATGATAACCCTTACAGATTTTATTATTATCACGAAACAGTTGTACCTATTGGCGTTAAAGGCACATATTATTTTAATCAACTACTCCATGCTAATACAAAATGGGATTTTTACTTAGCAGGTTCATTGGGATTTGCAATAGTACATTCATATTGGGATAATGGTTATGATGGCGACAGAAATTACTACCGGAATGCAAGTCCTTTGTTTCTTGATCTACATATAGGTACTGAATACCATATCAGTAAAAAGATTGGTGTTTTCCTTGATATTTCAACAGGTGTTTCGACTATTGGTATTGCTATTCATTAATATTTTAAGAATAATATGAAACTATATAATAAGATGTTCAAGACACAATAAAATGGGAAACATATCTGATATAAATATAAGGATTGCTGAAATTACAAGTAATATAAAAATGGTAATTTTTACAAAAAACGATAATCAGGAATCGATTATTATTAATAATACCAATCAAAGAATAAAAGCCAAACACACTGCTGTCAACAAAAAATGATTTTCCGAAAGCAAAATGAGGTGATGGTTTAAATAATAATTAATCAAATATAGAATAAAATGATGTCCTGATGAAAACAAAAGACTATCCATTCCCGAACGTAACGCCCTATTTCATTGAAGATACTGATATTCTTGGGCAAATTAAACCCAAGGGAATAACTGTGTTGAAAAGGTTTAAGCGTCATTCATTAAATGCACCTGATTTAAAAGTTACTTATGCCGGTCTTAGTATAAGATTAATTGCCGCACTTATAGATATGATGATATTAATATGTGCTCTATTGCTCCTGGAAACGATATTCTCATCATTCAAATATACATATAATGATTTCAATAGTTTCAGGTTATTCATTTGCATATTTACATGGTTCTTTTATAATGTGTTATTTGAAAGTTCTATTTACCAGGCTACCATTGGAGCGATGATATTAAAAATAAAAGTCGTTGACCTGTACGGAAAAAGATTGAGTGTTTTAAGGTCATTTTTTAGATGTGTCACTACAATTATTTCAATTTTACCAGTAGGGATTGGATTATGGTATCTTACAACTGATCCGAAAAAAAGAACCTGGCATGATATGATAGCTGGTACTTATGTGATAAAATCATAATGGTTTAAATTATGAACATACATGAGGTAATTAATACAGCGAAAAAGCTGGTCGCAAATGATAAAGGGCTACTGGCGATGGATGAAAGTAACCCAACCTGCAACAAACGATTTGCCAAATTAGGGATTCCCCAAACAGAAGAGTTCCGAAGAGCCTATCGAGAGTTGATTATTACCACACCCGGTCTTGATGAAAGCATTAGCGGAGTCATCCTCTGCGATGAGACGATTCACCAGATGAAGAAAGATGAAACCTCTTTTATTAAGGCAATCTCAGATGCAGGAATTATTCCCGGCATCAAAGTTGACGCAGGCGCAAAGGACATGGCGGGTCATCCCGGAGAGAAAGTTTCTGAAGGGCTAGATGGATTAAGGGAACGTCTCAAAGAATATTTTCAAATGGGCGCCCGTTTTGCCAAGTGGCGTGCAGTAATTGCAATAGGCAATAGCATTCCCAGTCGTGGCTGCATCGAAGCAAATGCACATGCTTTGGCGCGTTATGCCGCGTTATGTCAGGAAGTCGGACTCGTCCCTATCGTTGAGCCGGAAGTACTCATGGACGGCGGCCACACTATTGAGCAATGCTTTGAAGTAACAGAGGAAATACTGCGGACTGTTTTCAACCAGCTTTATACACAAAGGGTAACACTGGAGGGTATGATACTAAAACCAAATATGGTGCTTCCGGGATCGAATTGTTCAAAACAAGAATCAGTGGACGATGTAGCCGATATTACGGTAGAATGCCTGTTGCGAGCCGTACCTGCCGCAGTTCCGGGGATTGCATTCTTATCAGGCGGTCAATCCTGTGAATTAGCTTCTGCCCGTTTAAATGCTATGAATACCCGATTCAAAACCCGAATTCCCTGGGCATTGACGTTTTCGTTTTCACGGGCTATACAGCAACCGGCACTGGAAATATGGCATGGTGATGAAACTAAGGTAAAGGCAGCACAGCAAATACTTTATCACAGAGCAAAATGTAATCGGGCAGCGCACCTTGGCGAATATAATGAATCGATTGAAAAGACATAATTATTGTTGTTTAAATGTTCCTTCTTTAATTGCATTATAGAAATATGTAAATGATATAACTTTTTCCATAAATTGTTTAATATTTATCCTTTAAAAGTCGCTAAACATTCTACTATTGTTAAAATTCATTCACAATTAAAAATAACAGATATGTCAACACCAATTAAAATTGAACCTCCTGAAGGATTTTCCAAAGAAAAATTACAAGAAATTGAAGATCACAAAAAACTTGCAATCCAACTGAGAGAAGCCGCACAATTTCATTTAGAAGCCGCAAATCAAATTAAAAGAAACGATTATGTTCAGGCTTTCCAAAGTATTATCAGCGCTTATGGAATCCTAAGTCTAGCGAAGGATTCTCAGAAATATTTTTTAGACAGTATTTTGAATGGCCAAATTGGACTTTGATTATTTATTTTGAATTTCAAAAAGCGGTTTTTTATTACACTGAAAATGTGTGAATGATGTAATTCTTTCCTGTAATTGTGTAACTCTTTCTTGAATTAATGAAATTACTTTTATACTGTGAAATTTTATTAATAATTAAAATATCAAAAAAATGAACACCAAAGAAGAAAAAATATACTGGGATGAGCTTAAAAACAAGCTTAGAAACAAATATCCCCAATTAACTGAAGATGATTTACAATACAATGAGGATACAGAAGAAAGTATGCTGAGGATGGTAGAATATAAACTCCGAAAGACAAAACAAGATATGCTGTTGATAATTGAAGGATTGTAATTTCTTTAATGTTACTTATAACTAAAAATAAAACAAATAATATGAAAAAAGTATTGATAGCATTGGATTTTGATCCAAGTGCACAAAAAGTAGCAGAAGCAGGATATTCATTAGCTAAAACTATGAATGCAGAAGTTACATTGCTTCATGTGATATTAGACCCCGTAAATTATTCTTCACCGGGACATATAACAGTAATGGGTTTTGGCGGCTATGTAGATCCGGGGACAATACAAACAGATACGGTTGCTGCAATGAAAAAAGCATCCTTACAATTTCTTGATAAATCGAGAGAACATCTTGGCGACAAAACTATTCATACGAGGGTAGGAGAGGGTGATTGCGCTGATTCCATATTAAAGGCTGCAAAAGATTTGCATATTGATATTATTGTTATTGGTTCTCATAGTCGAAAATGGATTGAAAATATAGTCATGGGAAGTGTGTCGGAAAAAGTACTACATCATACCACTATACCACTTTTAATAATTCCAACCAGAAAACACGATTAAAATAAAATTTTAAAATATGAAAGAATACAAATTATTTACTTCGAAAAAAGTTGGAAATATAGAATTAGGAAATCGTATAATTATGTCTCCTATGACAAGGAGCAGAGCTATAAAAAATATGCCTAATGACCTGATGGCAGAATATTACAAACAACGCTCAGGCGCCGGTTTGATAATAACAGAAGGTACCTCGCCTTCACCAAACGGACTTGGTTATGCACGCATTCCGGGAATATACAGCAGACATCAGGCAGAAGGATGGAAAAAGACAACTTCGGCAGTACATACAGCAAAAGGAAAAATATTTGTTCAGCTTATGCACACAGGAAGAATCAGTCATCATCTCAATATGCCTGAAGGGTCGGAGATACTTGCGCCTTCGGCAATAAAAGCGACAGGACAAATGTGGACTGATGCAAAACAGCTGCAGGATTTTCCTGTACCAAAAGAGATGACCATAGAAGATATATTGCATGCAAAAACAGAATATGTTGAAGCCGCCATGAATGCAATGGATGCATGCTTCGACGGAGTGGAATTGCATGGCGCCAATGGTTACCTGTTAGAACAATTTCTGTCGCCGGTTAGTAATATCCGTCAGGATAATTATGGCGGAAATATAGAAAACCGTTGCCGCTTTATAATTGAAGTGGTAATAGCTGTAGCAGAAACCATAGGAAAAGGGAAGACGGGAATTCGTTTATCCCCTTATGGAGTTGCTGGCGATATGCCGCATTATCCTGAAGTCGACATTACTTATAAATATTTATCGGAAGAACTTAACAAGCTGGGTATAGCATATATCCATCTTGTTGATCATTCCGCAATGGGTTCTCCGGAAGTACCTATAGAACTAAAAAAACAAATCAGAAATAATTTCAAAGGCAGTATCATCCTTTCTGGGGGTTATGACAAGGATAGAGCAGAAGCCGATATTGAAAACGGAATGTGTGACTTAGTGGCATTCGGACGACCGTTTATTAATAATCCCGATCTGGTTGAAAGATTTAAAAACAATTGGCCTTTATCAAACGATCTCAAAATGGATTTATTTTATACTTTTGATAAAAAAGGATATACCGATTATCCCTTCTTTAAAGCCTGATGAACACTTTTTCAACAAGCATATGACTTTTGTAGGCTATTATAAAATATTTGGGATAGATAAAAAACCCATTCTACTACGAGTTGGATATTGATCTGGAAGGTATTGAGACCATCACTTAAATGCTACAGTGAATAAATAATATTCATGATGAAATTAATGCTCTCAAAGACAAACTTCGCCTATATAAAGCGGAATAATTATTAAGCACTTTGTATAAATAATTGATTTGTTAAATTAGTATTTAGAGATAATTGAAATGGAAAAGATAAAACAAGCAGGTATATGGATGAATCATTCAATTGCTATTATAATGGAATTAACTAATAATACTATTGCAGAAAGCAGGATTGTATCAGCATTTACACATCAGGAAAAAGAAAACAGTTTAACCGAAAGAGGTGAAAAACATATGCATATTAAAGAGCAACACCTGCAATCAAGCTATTACAAAGAACTAAGTGAGATTATAATAAAATATCAAGCTGTAATTCTATTTGGACCAACTGATGCCAAAGAAGAATTATTTAATTTATTAAAAACCAACCATCTTTTTAAAAACATAAAAATTGAAGTAAAGCATTCTGATAAAATGACAGAAAATCAGAGGCATGCTTTTGTCAGAGAATATTTTAAATAACTGATTATTTAAACCCAAGTCAGAAAGGGTTTTATTTTGTAAGGTATGGTAAACATCTGGAGCTATTCATTCACTGTTTTTATGGCTTTCTTTGCCATTATGAACCCTATTGTCAATATCCCGATTTTTATTCAACTAACAGAAGGGGTTAACGAAAAGAAAAAAAAGGAAATTGCCAAGACCGCTAATATAGTTGCATTTATAATTGTTATAGCGTTCATTTTTATTGGCAAATATATATTCGAAATATTCGGGTTAACTATTCCAGCATTTAAAATATTTGGCGGGATTTTGATCTTCTTTATCGGGTTTGAGATGCTTCAATCAAAAAAATCCAGCATTCATTATCAGGAAGAAAAAAAGTATGATGATGGTATAACTATCTCTCCATTAGCCATACCTATTCTGGCCGGACCCGGAACAATAGTTACTGCAATGAATTTTGTTGTAAAAGCTAATTTTTTACAAGTATTTGTAACTACTTTTATCTTTGCAATGATAGTACTTTTAACTTACCTGGCCTTTATATATAGCAGCTATATTCTAAACTTTGTAGGCAAGAAAAACTTTGTAATTATTGGTAAGATAATGGGAATAATATTAGGAGTACTTGGAGCAAATATGCTGATACAGGGGATCAAATTAGCCTTCAATATTTGAATATGGAAATATTCTATATTGAAATAACAAGTTCAAATGATATTCACTTTGCGGATGCAATAAAAATCTATTTTGATTCATTCCCTTCTAATGAACGCCAACCTTTACCGGTGATGAAAAAAAGAATTGAAGAAGGCAGGTCGAAATTATATGTGGGTTTTCACAGGGATGAAATAGTGTGCATAGCCTTTATGTATCACTTCAATAGATCAGATTTTGTTTTTTTAGATTACATGGCTGTTATTGAAAGGTTCAGAAACCATAAAATAGGAAGCAGCTTTTTTTCTTTTCTTATAGGAAAAGTCGTTTCTGCTAAAAAGTATTTATTACTTGAAGTTGAAAATTATTTATTTGGAAACAACATTGAACAGAGAAAAAAAAGAATTAATTTTTATGTCAGGAATGGCGCATACTTATTAAAAGGCACCCCTTATGTATTGCCATCTTTAGATAACACAATACCTACCGATATGTCGCTTATGATTGCACCCAAATACAAGAAAGACCAATTAGAAAATAAAGAAATTGAAATTATTTTTAAGCTGTTGTACTTTGAACTATATGAAAAAACAGAAAGTGATACCCAGTTACATGCCATTATAAAAAGTATCCCAAGTACGGTAACATTAGTAAATCAAATTATCAATTGAATTCCAATAAAGTTAAAGAAACGGATGGTTTAATAAAAAATGATCATGGATACAATTAAAAACATAGAGAAACCAACTCCTTACAATGTTGGCAAATGGCTTCCATCCGACCAGGCTATTCTTGAAAAGTGGATGAGCAACCTGATAACAGAAGTTGATAAAACAGAAAAACCATTGCTGCCGGTAATAGAGGAGTTCAGGAACCTTATTGAGAATGATCCTGAAATATTCATGTTTTTTAACTTGATGTTTGAACAGGTTCCTCATAAACCGCCATACAATAAAGATCCCAAAGGTAAACCGCAGGTAAGGAGTTACCACCATATGCTCCAACTTATCAATAAAATAATAACACGATCACTGGAATTTGATACAACATGTTTTGTTGGCGTTCCTATATGTGCCATTTTGGGTTGGCCTATGGGAACTCAGGCTGGGGTTGCCGCTTTTTTAAACAATAAGGTAAATCGTCAGTTAAAAAAGATCCTTAATGAATGGGCTAAATTCCTTAGCTCTGATGATTCTTGCTATGTATTAAATTCAGATCCTCATAAAGGCTGGTTTGGAAAAGATGCACAAGATGCAATGCCTAATTTTAATGAGGATTTTAAATGTAATCCGGAACTTCCTTATCATGGATTTAAATCATGGGATGAATTTTTCACAAGGGAATTCAGAGAAGGTAAACGCCCTGTAGCAAGTCCTGATGATAGTTCGGTAATTGTTAATGCGTGCGAATCTGCTCCATATAAAATCGCAAAAAACATAAAACGTATTGATAAGTTTTGGATAAAATCTCAGCCATATTCCCTTCAACACATGTTAGCTGGCGATGTTTATACCGACAGGTTTGTAGGAGGAACTATTTATCAGGCTTTTTTAAGCGCCCTTAGTTATCATCGCTGGCATAGCCCTGTAAGCGGGAAAGTTGTGAAAGCATATGTTATAGATGGCAGCTATTATTCTGAGACATTATCGGAAGGTTTTGATCCTACCGGCGAAAACGAATCACAAGGTTATATTACCGAACTGGCAACAAGAGCCCTGAT
>JBEKEO010000055.1:0-15789 GCA_050013795.1 Bacteroidales bacterium | reverse complement strand
AGGCATGGCCTGTGCCTCAATAAAAACAATGAAAATTAAAAAATAGTAATTTCAGCGCTAATTAGAAACCATTAGGGTGATTATGCTATTATGCTTTGCCTGCTCCGTTGGACTGTTGAAGCAATGCTAAATTAGCGATAGGCGTTTTGTCGGGCGGTTATTTTGTTGTCTTACTGCCAAGTTGCTTACCTAATTTTTCGTATTCGATGTCGTTTGGTTCCCATAACTGAACTTTGTTACCTTCAACGTCAAGGATATGGACAAATTTACCATAGTCAAACGTTTCGATAGTGTCCACAATGGTTACGCCATTCTTTTTCAACCCGGCAACAAGAGTTTCTATATTTTCAACCCTATAATTTATCATAAAGTCTTTTGTTGAAGGCTCAAAATATTTTGTTGTCTCGGCAAATGGACTCCAATTTGTAAAACCTTTTTTAGTCGTGTCAGCCCCTTGTCGCCATTCAAAAACTGCCCCATACTCATTAGTATTCAAACCAAGATTGGTTTCATACCATTTTCTGATTTTTTTTGGGTCTTTACACTTAAAAAAGATACCCCCGATGCCTGTTACTTTTTTTATTTTTGGCTGGTCGTTAGATTGTTTTGTTATGATTGTCTTAAATGCGAAACCAAAACCGAATGATGTCGCAAGTGCTAAAATTATTAATATCGTCTTTTTCATTTTATCTGAATGTTTATTCTCTGTGGTGTCGTCTTTTACGCTTACCGCTAACGAACTTATTGCTTAACTTTTACAACCTTATTTCTCCCAAAAATACACAATAAATTACGAAAGCAGTCCGGAAACTATAGTAAACGGTCCGATAACGATAATAAACGGTCCGATATCTATAGTAAACAGTCCGATATCTATAGTAAACGGTCCGATATCTATAGTAAACGGTCCGATATCTATAGTAAACGGTCCGATAACGATAGTAAACAGTCCGATAACGATAGTAATCGGTCCGATATCTATAGTAAACAGTCCGATATCTATAGTAAACAGTCCGATATCTATAGTAAACGGTCCGATATCTATAGTAAACGGTCCGATATCTATAGTAAACGGTCCGATAACGATAGTAAACAGTCCGATATCTATAGTAAACGGTCCGATAACGATAGTAAACGGTCCGATATCTATAGTTATCGGTCCGATTACGACTATTTTGCTGCCTCTTACTACAAAAGGGCTGAAAATGAAAAGAGTGCCTAAAGTTATTTAACTCCAGGCACTCCCTGCCTACCGGCAAGGCAGGCAAACTTTAGTGCACTTTAGGCACTTTTCTGTATTAACACTATTAGTTGAGCACGGTTTGTTTTATTTTAATGGATATTAATTTAACGGTTTTATATTTTCAGTTTCACCGGTACTTAAAAATGCTTTCAAACCATGCGAAGGGCCTACAAATAAAAACCTTCCGTTAATGTATTTGCAATCGATCCAGTTAAGTTTTATCAAATCGCGGATTGTATTTGAAATAGTGGATCTAGAACCTACGTTGTAGCCTGTAGCAGTTTTCCTGAGTGAGTAATTGGCGACTATTCGCCTGATTTCTCTAACATAATTTTTTTTCATAATATTAAGTTTTAATTGGTTTATACTATTTACTGCGTAGAAATTAATTTACCTGATTGAATGATCTTGCCATTACTGATCACTTTGTAGAAATAAACCCCTGTGGAAAGATTACTGATAACAGTTGATTGATTCGTGATAATTGTACTCATTATCTCTGTTCCCAAAACATTGTATATTTCCAATTGGTAGTTATTAAATTGTGATGCATCACTTATCAAGATGGTTGAATGAGTGCTAAACGGATTCGGATAAATGGTAACAGAAGGTTCACTGCCGGTAAGGCAATTAACTAATACTATATTAAACGAAGCGGCATTGCCATTGTAATCCGTTTGCTTAAGCCGGTAATATGAAATACCGTCATAAGGATTGTAATCTGTTGCCGAATAATTCAGTATTGTATTACTATTACCTGCACCGTTCATCCGAAGCGCTTCTTCAAATGAAATTCCATCCTTGGAGCGTAGTATGGTAAAATAATCATTATTTGTTTCGGAAGCGGTGGCCCAGTTCAGGTTGACTTTATCCCCATTGCATACTGCAAAAAAACTGATCAATTCTATGGGCAGAGGTGATGAAATGTTTACCGAAGCCGGATAAAAATTATTAGTAAGGTTAAGCAGGCTAAGCCCTGTTCTGTTTATCTGAGGGTCAAGCGTGGTTCCGCTATTTGTTCCGGCAGTTCCTGCAACGCTTGCTACTAATGTTGCCCTTAGATCGGTAACATTGGATACCGAACCAAAACCTGTTCCTTCTTCACTTAAGTTAAAAGGTGTTCCCCCTACGGCTATACCTGCTGTTGAAACTGTCCAGTATGAATTATCCCTGCGGACAACAGTACTTATACCATCGGCGAAACTTACACTTGTTGCCGTGGTTGCACTGGTATGGCTAAGCGTTATAGTACCACCTGAAGTCAGTGCAGTTACCGGATGCGAAACATAAAAAGGCCTGAAATTAGTTGACGAGCCCAAAGGAAACATACCTGCAACATTTCTGTCGGCTATGGTAGAAGCATTAAAATACCTTGTAAAATTTCCCCCGTACATCCATCCGCTTGCAGCAGTTCCTGCATGTGATAATGTGCCGGGAGTTCCGGGCGCATTTCCTAATGCTAAGGTGTATCCTGCAAGATTAATATTCCCATCCATCATGCTAAGCTGGTTATCAACATTTGTATTTATCCCGATTTTAATCTGTGGAGAAGTTCCGTAAGTATTATTTATCCTCAGGTTTTCAAAATAGGTTGTTTGCGTTCCGCCTATGGTTTGCATTGCAGTTCCGTTGAAAATAACTTCACCTATGCCATTCCTGTTGATGAACAAATTTCCTCCGGGAACATTGTTTAACCATTTTCCCTGTACATAAATTCTCCCGTCGTTTTGTACTTTCCCATTTAGAGCGCCGCTTGTGGCATTCACGAAATTTCCAGTATTGCCTGTTAGTTTAATTAAGTTACCGGAATAAATTTTAATATAGCTTCCGTTGTTAGTAACGCCCTGTGAACGAGCCTGAGGCAAGTAGAACAGGACAATAGCGAGTATGTATATTATTTTTTTCATGATTATAATTTTAAACTTTGTTATGCTGTATTCACGTTTAATCTTTTTTCGTCATTGCGAATGAAATGAAGCAATCTCGCAATGACGTTTTGTATTATTTGCACTCTGTGTACCATTGCACATCTTCAAAAGTTATTATATTACCTGCATGATCTGATTCTATATACACCTCAAAATAATCGGTTGGGCCTATATTGTCAAGTTCAATAACTGTTGCAAATTGAAACGGCTGATTGGCAGCTGAGATTTTTATATTTGTTTCTCCATAAGGAGTTGCCGTTACTCCGTTTTTAACTATGCAGATTGTAAGAACAGGGATTGCAGAATTAACCGCTATATCACCGGTAATTATTACAAAAGCATTTCTTTTATTAGTAGACTGATATGTGATCTTATTATTAGCCACTGTAAACTTACAGGGGATGCTTGATGTATTTGTCCATGCTGCCTTATAATAAGTATTTGCATTAGTAGTGGTTGTAGTTAAAACATTATTCACTACATTAACCTTGCACATTGGTGAGGAGTTTCCCACACCTACATTTCCTTCAATTAATGCGCTGGCATCCCTTCCATCTGGGCGGGTGAAATCAAATCCGCTGATATATGTCCCCTGGTTATTCCATGAGTTACTGGCAATATAGATATTTTTAAATGATGTTAAGGTGGCGGGCGTATAAAGAATAGCGATATCCGTTCCTGCAGTTGTATTTCCAAAAGTATTGTCGAATAGAGAAATGGACTGTGAAACACCCGATAAAAGGTTAACGCCTCTATTACAACGTGAAAAATAGCATTGATTAACTGATATATTTCCCCCGCTGGCTAAACCTTCTGCTATTTCAATACCAGCACCGGCACAACTAACAAAGGCTGTTGCAAAAACTATTATATTGGAATGGTTTGATGTTGATACGATACCTCTGTTTAAACCATAGAAAGTACATTCTTTTATTTCATGATAAGTTCCACTGTTTGGAAAAACTAATCCATCATTCCCGGCGGTACCAACAAAAGTAATAAACGTAAGCATTTTAAAATAGCTTTCTGTCTGACAAATAAACAAGGGACTGCCATATACTCCTACAGCGGCAGCAATTGTTGTTTCACCATCGGAAAGACCTTCGAATGTAACAGGATAAGAGAGATTAATAGTTTGTGTGGCAGCGATTGAATATGTTCCTCCGCCAAGCCTTACAACAGTGGGAGACGTCATGTGTAAATTTAGAAATGCTATCATTTCAGCAATAGTGGTCCAGCTTCCGGTTGCAGATATATCATATAGATTATCAGATCTTGTTTCTTTGTCTTGAACAATCCAGTTACCACCGACAGCAACATACGTTCTTCCTTTCCAACGGGTAAGTGTTGAGTTGCTTACACCGTCAACCGTAGCAGCCCCATTTGGGACAACTGTTATTAAATCAGTGTAAGTTCCATTATTTTTAACACTAATAGCCAAACCATCATCAGTTGATGTAATTGCCGGAAGCGTGAGTGTAATATTATTGCTTGCCAGTACCATAGTTTCTGTTGGTAGAAGCGTAGCAGATGCTGTTTTTGTTACAACGTTCAATCCGCCTTGTCCATTAGCTATACGCACCCATTTGCCACCATCCCAGAAATAATATCCCGGTGTTACATTTCCTGCAGTAGCTTTGTTATAAACTATCAAACTTGAATCGGGCGAAGTGATTGGCAACGCCGATGTAGTTGCAGTTAAGTTTACCCTTGGTATAAGTAAGCCTTTATTGGAAGATTTTATATCCAGCATAGCCGATGTTTTAGCAACATAGTTACTGTCGTCGGTAACAAGGACATTCTGGGCAAACAAATTACTGATTGTTGCTGATAAAACTATTGCGCAGCATAATAAGTACCTGGTACATTTTGTCTGCCTTTTGCGAAGTTGATTTATTGTTTTCATGTTTTTATTTTTTAAATTATTTCTTGTTTTATTTATTATTATTAGTATGTATTTCTTTCTCGTTTATGCTGCAATAATTTCAGGGAATTTAAAGCGTAAATTCTCAGCACGTTCATTCCGGATCAAATTCCTTTTTAATGCAGGAACAGCAGATATTTTGCTTTCAATGTCACCTGTTCTGAAAGTTTTTTTCAGTATGTCTGCAGGACCGACAAACAAAAACTGTCCGCTGACATATTTGGATTCTATCCAGTTGCGCTTTATCAGATCACTGATTATTTTGAATGTGAGTGATTTTGGATCAATGTGATAAGCTGTTGCATTTTTTTTGAGCGAGTAATTGGCAACTATGTGCCTGATTTCTCTAACATATTTGTTTTTCATTTTTTTGTTATTAATTATTTATAGAATTTATTTATTTAGTTACTGCCGTTATCAGGCTGGTTTGTTCATTACAAATAGAACGAGTTGAATTATCAATCGGAGTCACATCTGTTATTTCACTATAAACTTGCTCATTACTGAGAGAGTTACCCGATAACCTGTAATACAGGTTTGCTATTACAGGTGATTCATCGGTGAAATAATAAGCAAGATCAAATTGAGCATTGTTGCCGTTAATAGTAATGAATCCTATCACTTCGTAATTTTTTGCATCCAGCGATCTTTCTATTGCCAATACCTGAGTTTCGGTATTGCCGTTTACAGTTATATGCAGGTATACTTTACCTTCATAGTATCTGCTTTCAATAGCTTTAACATGAGCTACCCTTTGTTCGTTTGAATTTACAGGACTCAGCATTGCTGTCTGCGAATTAAGCTGTAATGAAGCGCTGATTAAAAGAAAGAACAGTGTGTAAATTATTGTTTTCATGGCTTTATGTTTTTATTAGTTTGTAAGTTTTGTTTTCAATCATCAGAATTACGTTTGTTATTCCATCTTAAACTTTATTATTATTAAAAGAAAAAGCAATATCAAACTGATTAAGAGCATACCGTAATTTTTAATGAATCTTATCCCTTCTAATTTATTTGTATTAAGCGTCCCTTTTACTGCCGATATTTGAGTTTCAATAAGTCTTTTGAAATCAGGAAGCAGAGATGCATTATTAACAAAGTTGTCTTCTTCTATCAGAGCTATATTTGCTGTTTTACTGTTAACCGGTTTATTATTAAAAGAACTAACGGGTACAATCTGAACAGTTGTATTGTCAGTATTAATACACTTTATCGCTTTATAATTGGTTGAATCAACCGGCTTTTCTATTGCCGATATTTGGGTTTCAGTATTGCCGTTGACAGTAGTATCCGGAGATGCATTATCATTAGCATTTTTGCTTTCATCCGTTGGATTTGCTTTTATCGTTTCGTTATATACCAGTTCATGACGGAAATAATAAGCACGTTCAAACTGGGCAGAAGTATCGTCAATATATAAATACTTTATCGCTTTATAATTTGCTGTATCAGCCAACCTTTCTAATACCAGCATATTGGTTTCCATAGTGCCGTTTACAGAAGTATGACGGTATGGTTTATCATCAAAATTTCCTCTATCTATCGATCTAATATTTATTCCGTTTTTTATATTTGAATTTAAGGAACTCAGCATTGATGTCTGCGATTTGACCTGTAATGAAACTCCTAGTATAAGGAGGAGCATTGTGTAAATTTTTGTTTTCATTTTTTTATGTTTTTAACTAAAACAAAATTACCTCTAAAGCCATGGCCTATGAATCACCGGAAATGATGAAATTTAAGAGATAATAAGATGGGTGCTAGTTAAAAACCATGAGAGGAATTATACTGATTGAAATCAGGTTTGAGGTTTAAAGTCATAGCGGCCGGTTTAGTCATTGGTTAGCAGTCATTGGGTCGTTACTAATTTGAGACCACCGAAGATATTTGGGGGAAGGTTAATAGAATCTTACGATAGAATTTAATTTTATAGTAATGGCGGTGTTAATTTTCCAATCATTTTCGGTGACGGTTTTACAATCTTTGCTGATGCTGAAATTTTACGTTCATGCGAAAACTTAAGGGCGGCGCCAACTCTTAACGTGGTTACTTTCCATGATTCTATGGAACGTGGCGACTGACCAAAATAAGGCTGAAAAGAAATAAAAGGTGAGAGTATGAATTGTGTCTGCTTGTTTTGTGATGAGATCGGAATATCATATCCCGCTCCTATTTGCATGGAGATTATGGTATTGTTGATATTGCCGAAATTTCCATTCATTTCCAGGTGGGCGTCTTGATTTACGAAATCGGAATGGATACCTTGTGTGAAAATGAATGATTTATTTAAATTGAAAGCCAGTCGGGGACCTGCATACAAATAAAAATCAGATTTGAATGGAGCAAAACGCAAGCTTGGTTCAATTGTAACATAACTAAGTCCGGTGGATAAATCTACAGGGCAGTCACAAGGAGCTTTTTCTTCTTTGAACTTACCTTCGCGATTATCATATCCTGCTTGCAGTATTATTCCCAATCTTGAATCCGGGCGGTGAAACTCCACTAAAGGTGCTAAATAAGGTCCCATGCCAAAGCCATGATGAAAAGCAGTGGAAGAAATGAAAGATGGATTTAATTCCTGTGTCGTACCACTATAGAAATTAATATTTGCGCCTGCTGCAACACCAAACCACCAGGAATGTTTCGTGTCAGTGGCTACCTGCGCTTTAATGGTTAGCTGAAAACCTGTCAAAATTAAAACAGTTAAAATAACACTTCTAATGATCAGGTTGATAGATGACCATGTTATATGTGATATGTTTGTTAGATTGGTTTTCATTTGTTTAAATTTTATAGATATGTGATATTTTCATTATTTAAATTTTAACATTTTTTATACTGAACGATTCCTCTCTGGAATTCTTTAGTACAATCGTTTATTCCATTTTCTATGATTCGTTTTGAGTTTACGTTGCGAAAACTTAAGGGCGGCGCCTGCTCTCAAAGTGGTTATATTCCATGTTTCAATTGAGCGTGGTGACTGACCATAATAAGGGTGAAAAGAAACAAAAGGCGAGAATACAAATTGTGTTGGGTTGCGCTTTGAGGAAAAAGGGATGTCATATCCTGCGCCTATTTGCATGGAAATTATTGTTTTGTTCATGTTGTCAAAATTTCCATTGAGTTCCAGTGGGACTTTTTGATTTAGTATATCAGAATTGACCATTTCTATATAACTGAATGATTTGTGCATATTGAAAGCTAACCGTGGGCCTGCATATAAGAAAAATCTGTTTTTGAATGGGGCAAAGAGCAAACTTGGCTCTACGGTTATATAACTTAGATTAGTGGATAAGTCAACATCGCAGTTACAAGGAGCAATTTTCTGATCGAAAGTGCCCATGCGGTTGTCGTATCCTGCCTGCAACATTATACCCAATATTGAACCTGGATTATGAAACTCCACAAGAGGTGCTAAATAAAGCCCCACACCCATGCCTTTATGAAAAGCAGCAGGAGAAGTTAAAACTGAATTCAATTCCTGTGTGGAACCGCGATAGAAATTAATATTTGCACCTGCCGTAGCGCCAAACCACCATGAGTGTTTCATGTCATGAGCCACCTGCGACATAATAGATGGCTGAATACCTGTCAAAAGAAATGTGCTTAAAATAACATTTTTAATAATCAGGCTATAAGATGACCATACTATGTGTGATATGTTTCTTAGATTAGTTTTCATGTGTTTGGTTTTTATAGATATTTAATCTTTTAGTCCTTTATATTCTATTATCTAAATTTTGGTTTTTTTAGCATCAACGTCTTCGCTAAGGATAACATTGCCACCTGCATCTTCAGCAGTAGTAAAGCTCCATACATAATTTTTCGCAAGCGGAATACCTTCCAGATTTTTAACTCTTCCTGTAATTGTAGCCGTATAAGTAGTACCCGGTAAGAGATTGACCGAAGGAGTAAATGTTGCTGTTGTGCCGTTGTATGAAACTGTTCCTGCAACTAATGTGTCCCCTTGTAAAGTAAAGGAAGCTTCCATATTACAAGATGTCTGTATGAAACTTGCAGGGTTCATGTTTTGATTGAAGTTTACTGAAATTCCCTGATTAACAGGTATACCTGAAACACCATTTGCAGGGTTTGCTGATTCCACAGCAGGGCATAATCCTTTGATTTCTATGAAATCATCTTTTTTACATCCGACAATTAAAATAACTGTCACTATTGCAAGGATTGTTAAAAGTATTTTTGTTTTCATGGCTTTGCGTATTTGTTAAAGCAAAATTACCTCTAAAGCCATGGCCTATGAATCACCGGAAATGATGAAATTTTATTGATAAAAAATATGTACTGGTTAGAAACCACTAGAGAAATTACCGGGAAACAAGGTAATTGTTCGGATAATAAAGGGAATAATTTATTAAAGGGAGTAGTGTTGTTATAATTCAACCAGGCCATTTCGTGCAGCAAACATCACAAGTTCGGCAGTATTCTTCGAGCTTGTTTTTGCCATAAGGTTCGCGCGGTGTGTTTCTATAGTATTCTGGCTCAAAAATATTTTTTCTGCCATTACGGGAGAAGATAAACCCTGACAAATCAATTGAAGAACTTCTGTTTCTCTTGGTGATAATTTTGATTTCCCGTTACTGTTCATTGCTTCATAACCATTTTTCTTCGCAGTTTTAACTTCGAGTATATTTCCCATAAGACAATCCTTTTTCCTGAATTTTATATGAGAACCGAAAACATCAATGAGTATTTGCGTCTGATCTTTTTTGAATATTTTTAATTCGGTATGAACAGAGCCCTGAATACCTTTAATACATCTTTGAAGTTTTTCCAGAGCTGCATCGTTATCCTCCGTAAAAACAAGGTCTTCGAAAGCCATCAGTTTTAGTTCCTCTTTGGAATATCCTGAAATTTCGGAAATGATTGTATTGGAATACAGGAATTTGTTATCCGTATAAATATATACCCCAACCATTGGATTGTCAATAAGCGCATAGAATATTTCATCGCTTTGCTTTATGGAACGGTCATGCTTTTCAAGCCTGAGATTGATACTTTTAAGCAGTTCCGAATAATCGAAAGGTTTTGTAAGATAATCATCTGCTCCCAATTGCATGCCAAGCCTCTGATCATCGTGTTGAATTTTTGCCGTAAGAAAAATAAACGGTATATTGCTTGTATCGGGAATTGCCTGAAGGGTTTTGCAAACCTCATAACCGTTTTTCAATGGCATGGAAATATCGCTGATAATAAGATCGGGTACTATTTCGATTGCCTTTTGAATCCCGTCAACTCCATTAGCTGCAGTAGATACATCAAACCCTTCTTCTTTTAAGAATTCGAAAGTGGCTTCGGAAATTGCAGGATCGTCTTCTATAAGTAAAATTTTACTTTTCATTTTTCTAAGTTTTAATATTATTTACTTAATATCAGGCTTTTTGAATGGTATTTTCACAACAACTGTTGTACCTTTATTTACAGTGCTTTTAATTTCAATTGAACCTTCATGCATTTCAACACAGCGTTTCACAATAGCAAGCCCTAAGCCTGTTCCTTTTATTGATTCAACATTTGCTGCCCGATGAAAAGGTTCAAAAATATATTTCAGATCATTTTCCGGAATTCCGATGCCACGGTCAGTTATAGTAAAAACAATAGTGTCATTTTCTGATATTACAGAAAAATCAATTTCCTTTTCATTCTCTGAATATTTAAGGGCATTTGACAGAAGGTTGTTTAAAATATGACGGAGTAAAGATTCATCAGCAATTGTTTTGATTGTTTCAGGTTTGATTGAATAATTAATTAAAACTGATTTCCCGAAAACCTGCTTAATATCATCCAGCGCCTGTTGACAAACATTCTCTATTTGGCAAAGCGATGGGTTGTAGCTTGTTCTTCCACTATCGTCCCTGCCAATTATTGAAACATCATCAAGCAGCAAATTTGTGAATCGTATGGAATTGTAAATTGAATTAAAGAATTTTTGTTTTTTCTCGACATCCCATTTATCGCCATATTGCTCTATAAGCTGGACGGTCGATTTAATCCCTGTTAATGGTGTGCGGAATTCGTGTGATATAACTGAAATAAACCGGCTTTTAAGAAGATTTAATTCCTTTTCTTTTTCAATTACTTTTTGCCTTTCATTACTTTCTGCCTGCAATTTACAATTGGCTTCAGCTAGTTCAGCGGTTCTTTCGGTTACTTTTATTTCCAGGTTATCATGTGCTTGTTGTAGTAATTCCTCCGCTTGTTTGCGTTTGGTAATATCAATAAATGCACCTTTAAGTTTAACAATTTTACCGTCTTTTAAAACAGGTACAATATTGTTTTGAATCCATTTTAATATACCATCTTTGATAATTATCCGCAATTCAAAAATAGCAGGTGTTTTATCCTTTATTATTTTTGCATGTATCTGATCAAATTTATAAAGGTCATCAGGGTGAATTTTACTTCTGTATAATTCAAAGTCTGGTTTTGCATCAATAGGGTTGAATCCAAAGAAAGTATAATAATTTTCCGACCAAATGGTTTTATTGGTAATCATATCCCATTCCCAACTACCCATGTTGGATATTTCTTGAGCATAACGTAATGAAGATTCGCTTGCTTTCAACATTGCCTCAGTCTTCATTCGTTCTGTAATATCACGAATGTTACATTGAATTACCTTTTGTCCGGATACAGTATACATATTGCTGACAAACTCAACATTGATCTTTTCTCCATCAACTGTTTCAAGCGGCAAATCCACATAACGAACATATTCATTAGCCTGTAATTCTATAAATTTATCATGATTAGCAATGATATCTTTGAAAAATCCTATTTCCCAGATTTCTTTATCCATGAATTGTTCTTTTGAAAAGCCCAGCTTCTCAATCAAGAATGGATTCACATCTTTTATCATCCCGGTTTGGGCATCGAGTATAATAATTCCGTCCTTGGCTGTTTCAAAGAGGCGGCGGTAGCGGGTTTCCGAAGCAGCTAACGCTTCCTCAGCAAGCTGTTTCTTATTCTCAACCTCATGTTCGTGCAATGCCCTTTTAATTGCAGGAACCAGACGTTCAAGTTTATTTTTTAGCACATAGTCCGAAGCTCCGTTTAACATCGCGTTAATAGCGGCATCTTCTCCAATTGTCCCTGAAATGAATATGAAAGGTATGTGTGAATATTTTTCTTTGGCAACCTTCAGTGCTTCTTTGCCATTGTATCCGGGCAAACTGAAATCGGATAATATAATGTCGATATTTTCTTTTCCAAGGATATTTAAGTAATCTTTTTCATTGTCGGCTAAAAAATAGTCATGCACTATTCCACCACTTTCAATCAAAGAGTGAATTAGTTCGGAATCTATTAAAGAATCTTCAAGATGCAATATTTTTATTTTCTTATCCATGGAAACTGACTCAATTCTTACTTTAAGAATTTAACCTTTTTGCAAATGTTTTGGCGGAAGTTGGTTAATTATTACCCAATATTGCCCTAAAGTTTTAATTGCATCAATGAATTGAACAATATCAACGGGTTTAACTACATAAGAATTAGCGCCTAGTTTGTAACTTTCAACCAGGTCCTTTTCTTCGTGGGATGATGTTACCATGATAACCGGTATCATCTTAAGTTCAGGAGTGGCACGGATGTGTTTAAGCACTTCTATCCCATTCAACTTTGGCATTTTGATGTCTAATAGAATAACCGTGGGATTGCCCTTTTCACGGTCAACGAATTTGCCGCGTCTGTACAAATAGTCCAATGCCTCTTCACCATCTTCTGCAACATCAACTTCATTAGCAAGATTTTTTTCTGCAAGGGCTGCGATTACCAGTTCAACATCTTTAGGACTGTCGTCCACAATAAGAATTCTTTTTACTTCTGCGTTCATGATTTTGTTTTTTATTAATTGTTATTAATTATTCGGTTTACTAAAGAAAAATGTAGCGCCTTTGCCAACTTCACCTTCTGCCCAGCATTTTCCACCATGCCTTACTATAATTCTGTTTACATTAGCAAGTCCAATTCCAATACCTTCAAAATCTTTGGCTTTATGCAGGCGCTGGAAAACGCCGAAAAGTTTATCTGCGTACTTCATATCAAATCCGGCGCCGTTATCTTTGATATAAAATATTATTTGATTGTTCTCAATCTTACCCCCAATTTCAATCACTGCTTTTTCTTTGTTCCGTGTATATTTTATAGCATTTGAAATAAGATTGATCCATACCTGGCTGATCAGGCTTTCATCACCCATGGCATCCGGAAGATCTTTTATATTTATTTCAACATTTCTGCCGGCTAATTCATCTTTAAAAGTTTTAATGATACCGTTCACCATATTTTTTGAATTGATCTTTGTCCGTTGCAGTTCGGTTCTGCTGAATCTTGAAAATGTCAGCAATGCATCTATAAGGTTCCCCATTTCAAGGGATGATTCTGAAATAATTTTTAAATATCTTAAGCCTGATTCGTCGAGCTGGGATGAATTATTTTTGATGAGCAGATCAACAAACCCCCCGATATGTCTAAGTGGCGCACGCAGGTCATGCGAAACAGAATAGCTGAATGCTTCGAGTTCTACATTAGCCGCCACCTGCTTTTCTTTTTCCTCATGTTGAATGATAATTTCTTTGTCGGCAATGACTAATTCTGCCGCACGTTTTCCTTTTTCTGCTTTTTGAAAGATAAGTTCTTTATCGGCTATGACTAACTCAGCCGCACGTTGTTCTTTTTCCCCGGTTTGATAAACAAGTTCTTTATCAGCAATAGCCAGTTCTGCTGCACGTTTCCCTTTTTCATCATTTTGAAACGCAAGCTCTTTGTTAGCTATAACTAACTCGGCAGCTCGTTGTTCTTTCTCTTCGTTCTGGAAAACAAGTTCTTTGTTGGCAATGATCAATTCATCAGCTCGTTTTTCTTTTTCTCTGTTTTGAAAGGTAAGTTCTTTATTGGCAATGATCAATTCGGATGCTCGTTTTTCTTTCTCTTCGTTTTGAAAAGCAAGTTCTTTATTCGCTATGCTTAATTCAGCAGCACGTTTTTCTTTTTCTTCATTTTGAAAGGCAAGTTCTTTATTAGCCATCATTAACTCGTCTGCCCGTTTTTCTTTTTCCCTGTTTTGAAAGACAAGTTCTTTGTTGGCAATGATTAACTCATCCGCACGCTTACCTTTCTCTTCGTCCTGGAAGGCTAGTTCTATATTAGCAATACCCAGCTCTGAAGCCCGTTTTTCTTTCTCTCCGTCCTGGAAGGCAAGTTCTATGTTTGCAACACCCAATTCTGCTGCCCTTTTTCCTTTCTCTTCTTTTTGAAAGGAAAGCTCTTTGCGTGCAATGATCAACTCTGCAGCCAGTTTTTCTTTCTCTTCTTTTTGAAAGGAAAGTTCTTTGCGAACAATGATTAATTCATCTTCTTTCGATTTTATTCTTTTTTCCATACCTGTTATTAAGAATTTGAATTGTTGCAATAATTTATAATACAAAGGTGAGTACATTAATAACAAATGATGTTACATAACTTTTGTAAAAAGTTACATAATTCACACAATTGTAAGGTGCTAAAAAACCGCCCCTCATTTTCTCATATAGCGTGTTTCCTTAGCAAGTATTAATAAATCATAATGCTTCCTTTATAATGATTTCCTTTTTTCCCGGACTAACTTAGCTGCTGTCAGGCACCTGCCTGCCGGTAGACAGGGGTTAGGGTAAAAGAAAAAGCTTAGGGTAAACTATTCAACATCTTATATATTCGTTCATACCCCCTCAACCAAAACCCAAAGCAGCTTAATACAGTAGTAATTTAGTTGATTACTATAGTTATTTAGTTAATTACTATAGTTATTTAGTTGTTTACTATAGTTATTTAGTTGCTTTCGATACCAACAGTGGGTAATTTATAAATTTAAACAGCAATAAAAAAACGCTTCCAGTATATAATGAAAGCGCTTTGAAAATTTAATAGGTTCAACCTATTTTTAATTTGCATTGTGAGTGACTAATTCACAACGGTACAAAGGTGAGAAGCTTTTTACGGGGAATTGTTACAAAATTTTAGAAAAAAGTTATATCATTCACATATTTATAATTTGTCATTGTAATATCATTATTTCATAATACGGAAATAAAAAAGCCTTACATAAAGTAAGGCTCTGGAAAAATGTCCGAGATAATATTTTTAACTATCTAATTTAACATTTACGGCATTTAAATCTTTTTTCCCTTGTTCCAGGTCAAAAGTTACTTTATCATTCTCCCTGATACTTTCTTTTAAGCCAGATGAATGTACAAAATATTCTTTTGATGTACTTGAGTCTGTAATGAATCCGAATCCCTTTGAATCGTTGTAAAATTTTACTGTTCCTTTGTTCATAATATTAATTTTAAATTATTTACAAAGATATCCGCTTTACTATTCACTGGTGTTACACAATTCATATAAAAAGTTACACAATTCACACATTAAGGGTTTATTTGTTTTTTCAGGATACTGTTGCAATTCTTTCATTTAAAAGAATGTTTTTCGCATTGAGTCCCGGTTTCTGTCCGTGCATATCAAAATCAAGTTTTACATGAGGTCCGAATATCAGGCAATGCGTTGAACCGCCAAAATGGAACATCCCAAGTTGTTCACCTTTCTTAACCTGTTGTACTTCATGAACCGTTATCTGGCAGGATGAAATTTCCTTCATCCCCACAGGCATAATGCACATCAGGCCAATAGTAGGGTTATCG
>JBEKEO010000054.1:0-16034 GCA_050013795.1 Bacteroidales bacterium | reverse complement strand
CTTCGAATGTTTATGTTTCGGATTTGGCATAATATGTAATTTTTATTAATTAAACTTTAATTTTTTTAATACTTCCCAGCGTGGGTCATCGCTGGTTTGATTCGTTATAACCATGTGTTCTTTGAGCTTCTTCATCACTTCTCTGTTACAGGTCGAAACCCCCTTTTCATTGTCAGGATGAATTTTTTTCATTGGCAGTGCCAGGTGAATGAATTCGTAAATATACTGCGCCAAGTTGATCTCGTGATCAGATTCGGAAATGGTGATGATTTCTTCAGTAACCTCCCCTTTATTTTTTCCGAAGTTTACAATCAGTTTCGACTGATAATCAACCGGAAAATTAAACTCATCGAGGCATCTGTCGCAGGTAATCATCACGGAACCATCCAGGGTAAAAAGCAATTCCATCATCCTTGCCTGTTTCTGAAGTTCAACATGCACATTTACCGTTCCCTTTTTTATTTCAGACTCGGTAAATCTTTCAAAGAACTTTTCGCTGACTTCAAATTCGAAATTATACAATCCTGGTTGTAAACCCGCAAACTGAATTGCAAACTGATCCAAAAAACTCAAGATAAAACGTTTTTAATACAAGCCGGCAAAGGTAATACTTCTTATTTGAATAAAAAAAAATAGAATAAAATAATTAAAGCTGTTCGAAAAGAGGATTACCCAACAAGCTCCAATGAAGGGCATGGATTTATGTTATCCCCTCTTAAACAGCGCCTTAATGATCATACCGGCCATTTTGGGGTTTTCCTTTAACCTTCTGGTGCAGTATGCAAACCATTTTGTTCCATAAGGAACATAAACACGCATGTTATGCCCATTGTCCAAAATTGACTTACGCAATTCGGGTGTCACGCCAAGCAGCATTTGGAATTCATACATGTTTTTGGGAACATTATATTTTTCAATAAGTTTATATGCGCCATCAACCAAAGGCTTATCATGTGTGGCTATGCCAACAAATATTTTGTTTTTAAGCATGAACTCAAGATCTTCAAGGTAGTGCTGATTGATTTCTTCGTACAGTTTGTATGCCAACTCTTTAGATTCGTTATAGATGCCTTTGCAAAGCCTGAAATTCATTGGAATCTCAGGAGTATTAACATCCAGCAAGTTGGTAACATCTTGTAATGTCCGTTTGAGATAAGCCTGAATGACAAGCCCTACATTTTTAGGAAATTCTTTTTTCAGCTTTCTGAACAATTCAATTTCCATATCCGTACATGGAGTATCTTCCATATCAACCCTGACGAAATTGTTATATTCCGCAGCTTTTGCAACAATTTCCCTGATATGTTTATAACAGGCTTCTTTATCAAGAAGAAGCCCGAACATTGTAGGCTTCAATGAATAGTTACCCATGATCTTGCTTTTTTCAATTGTTTCGATCACATGTAGGTATTCCTTTTTGTTCTGTTCGGCCTCATCCATATTCTTGATGAATTCGCCAAGCACATCAATTGTAATTTTAATGCCCTGGGCGTTTAGATCTTTACAGTATTGAATAGCTTCTTCCAGCGTTTTTCCGGCCACATAACGCTTTGAAAATATCCATACAAAGCTCTGTGGCATATATGGAAGCATTGCAGCAATAGTTTTGTTGAACATAATGGTATTATTTTAATTTATAAAATGGGTTGTGTTTAATTTTAAGATTTTATAGGTTTTAAAGACTTTATAAGCACGGCAAATTTAATTGTTTTTGGATTCACAAATATATTTTGTGAAATAATAATATATATGGAATTCTTTTCATCAATCAAGTATTGTAAGGTTAAATTTGATATTTAATATCTTTGCCGAAGAAAAAATTAATGATATGAATAAAATATTTTCTCTGCTTATTGCAGCTACCTTAATACTTGCATATGGTTGCAGAAACAGTTCAAACAAAAATGACAACACATCGCGTGAAGAATTGACCGGTACCATTTCAATTTCCGGTTCATCTGTACTATATCCTATGGCACAAAAATGGGCGGAAGAGTTTCAGAAACTTTATCCCAATGCCAGAATAAATGTTACTACCGGCAGCGACAGCAAAAGCATGACGGATGCCTTAACGGGTGCAATAAACATAGGCATGTTATCAAGAGGGATAAGCAAGGAAGAATCAGACAAAGGAGCCTGGTTTGCCTCTGTTGCAAAATATGTTGTAGTGCCGATAGTTAATCAGAGCAATCCTGTTTTGCAGCAATTGATGTTTAAGGGGCTTAAGAAAGAAATTTTAAAAGAGATATTTATCACTGGAAAAGTTACAAACTGGGATATTGCAAGCGGAAAGAAGAAAATAAATGAAAAGATCAATGTATATAAATGCTCTGATGCAAGCAGTGAAACGGGTATATGGGCGAAATACCTTGGCGGTAAACAGGATAAACTTTTGGGAGCAGTTGAAGCAGGGAGCCCTGAATTGACTCAGGCTGTAAAAAACGATAATAACGGAATAGGTTTTACTACTATTGGCCTTGCATATGATCCGAATTCAAAATATGAGAATTCAGGTATTAAGGTTCTGCCAATTGATTTTAATGGAAATGGCGTTATTGATGACAAAGAATATTTTTACCAGCATAAGGACAGCCTTTTTAAGGCTATTGCCGATGGTCGTTTCCCGTCCTCTCTTGCCCCTGATCTTTATTTTGTTTGCAAGACAAAGCCTACAGATAAACTGGTAATTACCTTTATAAAATGGATATTATCCGATGGACAAAAAATTATTTCAGACGCAGGATTTGTATCTCTTCCCGTTTCAAAAGCAAAAGAAGAACTGAAGCAATTAGAATAATTACAACCCCGCAGCGATGATATATGATGTTACATGAAATAATTTATATTTTTCTTTATGTCCCAATTGTTATATTTGCAAAACAAAACCAAGACCTTAAAATAAAATACTGATATGGAAAAAAGAGAATATTTAAAATAGCCCATTAAGCACATTGATATAAAGAAACACAATGTTGTTTCACTGGTTGACGCCATGAACGATATGGCTTTCCAGGCACGTAACCTTTCACGCGGAGCTAAGATATTCGACATGATGCAAAAAGATAAAGATTGTGTTGTTTTTTTAACTCTTGCCGGATCCCTGATATCAGCAGGTTTAAAGCAGGTGATTGTTGATATGGTTAAAAACAATATGATCGATGCCATTGTTTCTACAGGCGCCAATATTGTTGACCAGGATTTTTTCGAAGCGCTGGGATTTAAACATTACAAAGGAACTCCTTTTGTCAATGATGCCAGTCTTCGCGAATTGGCCATCGACAGAATTTACGATACTTACATTGATGAAGATGAGCTGAGGATTTGCGATGAAACCATTGGGCAAATTGCCAACAGTCTTGAAACACGACCATATTCTTCAAGGGAATTCATTATTGAGATGGGGAAATATCTTGATGTAAATAAAAAGTTTGCTGCATCAAGAGAAGATTCAATCGTTTACCAATGCTATAAAAAAGGTGTTCCTATTTTTGTTCCTGCTTTTTCTGATTGTTCCGCCGGTTTCGGATTGGTTCATCACCAATGGAATAATCCCGACAAACATGTCAGCATTGATTCTGCAAAAGATTTTCTTGAAATAACGAAGATCAAGATCAATAATCCTACCACAGGCATATTTATGATAGGCGGAGGAGTTCCAAAGAATTTTGTTCAGGATATAGTTGTGGCAGCCGAAGTGCTGGACTATGATGTTTCCATGCATAAATATGCTATACAAATTACCGTTGCCGACGAAAGGGATGGCGCTTTATCGGGCTCTACTTTAAAAGAAGCAAGTTCCTGGGGCAAGGTGGATACAACTTATGAACAAATGGTGTATTCGGAGGCAACAATTGCCATGCCCCTGATGGTTGGGTATTCCTATCATAAAGGAACATATAAGAACAGGATGGAGTATCGCCTGAACGATATGCTTTCAGAAGTAATTATTGATAAATAATAATTGCACAATATTTTTCTTGTTTTTTCGTTTTTTAACACAATTTAAATATTCAGAGATTAGGAATATTGAAATAATTTTTATTTTTACATTTTAATTGCAGCACAAGTGTCCGACTGTATAGTCATTATACCAACCTATAAAGAGCGTGAGAATATCGAGAAGATAATTCGAAAGGTATTTTCATTGCCTAAGGAATTTGATGTTCTTATTATAGAAGATAATTCTCCCGACGGCACTGCGGCTATCGTTCGCCATCTTATGATAGAATTTCCTTCCAGGTTGTTCATGGAGGAACGTAAAGGAAAATTGGGCCTTGGTACTGCTTATATTCATGGCTTTAGGTGGGCGCTGAAAAAAGAGTACAAATATATTTTTGAGATGGATGCCGATTTCTCGCATAATCCCGAAGACCTTATTAAGCTGTATAATGCCTGTTTAAAAGAAAATGCCGATGTGGCTATCGGTTCGCGCTATATCAATGGGGTTAATGTAGTAAACTGGCCAATGGGCAGAGTGCTGATGTCTTATTATGCCTCTGCCTATGTGCGTATGGTTACCCGGATGAAAATAAGGGATACCACTGCCGGTTTTAAGTGCTATAAACGGGAAGTGCTGCAGGCAATCAATTTTGATAAAATAAGATTTACCGGTTATGCATTTCAGATAGAAATGAAATTTACCGCATGGAAACTTGGGTTTAATATCGTTGAGGTCCCGATTATTTTTACCGACAGAACCGAAGGACAGTCTAAAATGAGCGGCGGTATTTTTAAAGAAGCGATAATTGGTGTGCTTTCATTACGCATCAAAAGCATGTTTAAAAAATATAAAAGACTTGCAGCATAAAATAGTAATATTAAATATGTCGGAAGGTATGGCTGTGGTCATACCTTTTTCGTTTTGCTTATGAAGACAGCCATCACGAATGCCAATATTGTCAACGAAAACAGGATCTTCAAAGGGACTGTCATTCTTGAAAACGAATGGATAACGGAAGTTATTGAAGGAAATGATTTCAATAGATCTGGGTACAATGTTATTGATGCTAAAGGAAAATATTTATTGCCCGGTGTGATTGACGATCATGTGCATTTCAGGGAGCCGGGACTTACTCATAAAGCTGATATTTATTCCGAATCGAAAGCAGCAGTGGCCGGTGGTATCACCTCTTACATGGAAATGCCCAACACTGTCCCCAATGCCACAACTATAGATTTGTTAGAGGAAAAGTTTGCCCTTGCTTCTAAAAAATCTCTTGCTAATTATTCGTTTTATATAGGAGCTACCAACGAGAATCTGGCTGAACTCAAAAAGATAAACAACAAGGATGTTTGCGGCATAAAGGTTTTTATGGGTTCATCTACAGGGAATATGCTGGTAAGCGAAAAGGATTCTCTTAAGCGAATATTTTCACTGAACAGTCTGATAGCAGTTCATTGCGAAGATGAGAAAACCATAAAGGAAAATCTCGAAAAGCAAAAAGCCATTTATGGCGATGATATTCCGGTTTCTTCTCATCCTCTTATAAGAAGTGCTGAGGCTTGTTATAAGTCGTCTTCCTATGCTGTTGCATTGGCATTAAAATATAATACCCGTCTGCATTTATTGCATTTGTCTTCTGCTGAAGAAATGGTGCTGCTCGAAAATTCTCTTTCCCTTGAAAAGAAAAAAATTACTGCCGAAGCCTGTGTTCATCACCTTTGGTTTACCGATGCCGATTATAAAACCAAAGGCACATTAATAAAACTTAATCCTGCTATCAAATCATCCGATGACCTTGATGCTTTATGGGATGCATTGCTGGATGACCGCATAGATGTTATTGCCACAGATCATTCGCCTCATACATTTGAAGAAAAGAACAACACCTATTTAAAAGCTCCTTCGGGTGCGCCTATGGTGCAGCATTCTCTTGTTGCCATGCTTGAGATGGTTCATCAAAAAAAGATCACTCTTGAGAATATAGTAAATAAAATGTGCCATGCTCCTGCAACGTGTTTTAATATAAATAAGCGTGGATATATACGAGCAGGATATTTTGCCGACCTTGTTCTTGTGGATTTAAATAAATCATGGACCGTAAATAAATCAAACATTCTTTCAAAATGCAATTGGTCGCCATTTGAAGGAGATACCTTTCATTCAAGTGTTACGCATACTTTTGTTAATGGCAGGCTGGTGTATGAAAATGGAAAGTTTGATGAAACGGCTAAAGGTATGCGCTTGCAGTTTGACAGGGATTAAGTATTTTTGCCCCACATGAAAAAAGCCTTTTACATATCTTCAATTATTCTTTTTGCGCTGATTGCTTTTTCCTGCCATAAGCACGGGAATACAAAGACAACAGTTCCACGCCCTGCCGATCTGGTCTCTGCCGACGAAATGAGGAAAATAATGGTGGATGTTTTCCTTGCCGAAGTCGCCATTACTGAAAACGAATCAAGACAATGGAATCCTACTTACAGCACGTGGCATTATTATAATTATGTTTTTAAAAAGCATAATATAACGCTTGCCCAGTTCCAGCGAAATTATGCTTATTATTCCGGCGATACCAAACAAATGACACAGATTATGACCAATGTTATTGACGACCTGAGCCAAATGCAGAGTAAAGTGAAAAATGAATAAAGAATATTTCATTCCGTATTCCTCTGTACCTTATTGCTATTTGTTAAAATATCCTAAAGTCTTTAAAGCCGACAAGCAATGCATTTACATTTTAGTAAATTTGCATCATAATTCCGGTAATCATGTCAATTAAAGTAAATAATATAACCAAGATATACGGCAGGCAGAAGGCGCTTGATGATGTATCGTTCAACATAACTGCAGGCGAAATTGTGGGGCTTGTTGGCCCTAACGGTGCAGGCAAATCAACCATGATGAAGATCATTACCTGTTATCTTCCGCAAACATCGGGCAATGCATCGGTATGCGGTTTTGATGTAGTGGAGCAGTCAATTGAGGTGAGGAAGAAGGTGGGCTACCTCCCCGAGCACAACCCGCTTTACCTGGATATGTATGTAAAGGAATACCTTGAATTTATTTCGGGCATACATAAGCTGGGCAATAATACCCAGAAGCGCATAGCCGAAATGATAGATATTACCGGTTTGGAAGTGGAAAGGAAAAAGAAAATAGGCGCCCTGTCGAAAGGTTACCGCCAAAGGGTAGGGCTGGCGCAGGCGCTGATTCATAACCCCGAAGTATTGATACTCGACGAACCCACTTCCGGCCTCGATCCTAACCAGATTGTTGAAATCCGTAACCTTATCAAAAAGATAGGCAAAGAAAAAACGGTGCTGTTCTCCACCCATATCATGCAGGAAGTGGAAGCTATATGCGACAAAGTGATAGTTATTGATAACGGAAAAATAGTGGCTAACAAAACCACTGTTGAAATGCATCATACAGATACGGATTATCAAAGTGTTTCGGTTGAATTTGAATCGAAAGTAAGCACAAATCTGCTAAAACAGATACCGGGTGTTGTGGATGTGGTTTGTGTGAAAGGGAATTTGTGGAGCATTAAAGCTGCGCAGGGAAATGATATTCGTCCTGAAATTTTTAAGTTTGCCGTAAAGCATAATATCACTGTGCTTTCGATGAATCTGGAAGAACAAACCCTTGAGGAAACATTCCACCAGTTGACAAAAAGTAAATAAAATATTTTGCCGGATTAAGTTATTTAGTTAATTTCGCATCCTCTTTGTGGAAAGATTTGATTGATTGCAACCACGTAAAAAAATGCTAAAACAACAGTTTTAGCCCTTCTCTCAGTTCTCCCCAAAGTGAATGTTTATAAGCAGTTTAATAAATCGTAATTCATAATAATAAGTTTAATTCATAAATCAAAAATCGTAAATTTTAAATTATATGGGATATTTATTCACATCAGAATCAGTATCTGAAGGGCATCCTGATAAAGTTGCCGACCAGATATCAGACGCATTATTAGATGCATTTATTGCAGCTGACCCCGACTCGAAAGTAGCCTGCGAAACACTTGTAACAACAGGTTTGGTGGTTTGCAGCGGCGAAGTCAGGACAAAAGGATATGTTGATGTCCAGAAAACTGCAAGAGCTGTAATAGAAAAGATCGGTTATACCAATGCCGATTATAAATTCGAAGCAGAATCATGCGGAGTTATTTCCACTATCCATGAACAATCAGACGATATTTTCATGGGCGTTGACCGCGGCACTGTTGAAAGCCAGGGAGCCGGTGACCAGGGAATGATGTTTGGTTATGCATCAAGGGAAATGGATAATTTTATGCCTTTACCTATTGAGCTTGCACATATTCTTCTGCAGGAACTTGCTGCTATACGCAAAGAAGGAAAGGTAATGAAATATTTGCGTCCCGATTCAAAATCACAGGTAACCGTTGAATATAACGATAATGGCAAGCCTGAAAGAATTGACACTATTGTTATTTCCACCCAGCATGATGAGTTTGTAAAACCAAAGGATTCTTCTAAAAAAGCGGCTCAGGTTGCTGAAAAAGCTATGCAGGATAAAATTAAAGAAGATGTTCAGAAGATTTTAATTCCAAGGTCAATGAAACATCTTCCTGCAAAAATTAAAAAACTTTTCGAACATAAGATAACGCTGCATGTTAATCCAACCGGGAAGTTTGTTATCGGAGGGCCTCACGGCGATACAGGTTTAACAGGAAGAAAGATCATCGTTGATACTTATGGCGGTAAAGGCGCTCACGGTGGCGGTGCATTCTCAGGGAAAGATCCTTCAAAAGTTGACAGGTCTGCTGCATATGCAACACGTCATGTTGCAAAGAACCTGGTTGCTGCCGGCGTTGCCGATGAGATACTGGTGCAGGTTGCTTATGCCATTGGCGTTGCAAAGCCGGTAGGTTTATATGTTACCACTTATGGCACATGCAAAGTAAAAGATAAGAAAGGCAAACGTTTAACCGATGGCGAAATAGCAAAGCGTATAGAAAATATTTTTGATATGCGCCCGGGCGCCATTATCAACAGGTTCGGTTTAAAGAACCCTATTTTCCTTGAAACAGCTACTTACGGTCATTTTGGAAGAGATACTTTCAAAAGGAAAGTTCTGGTTGGCAACAACGGAAAGCAAACCCTTAAAGAAGTGGAATTCTTTGCATGGGAAAAGCTTGATTATGTTGATAAGATCAAAAAGGAATTCGGATTGAAATAAATAAGAAAGCCCCTATAATCGGGGCTTTTTTTAATGCTGTATAATTAATCTTTTCGTTAGTAAACGTTTATCATCAAAGATGAAACTGTAGAGGTAAACCCCATCCATCAGATCTCTGGTATTTAATGTTATCTTTCCCTCTTTTTCAATATTCATTTCTTTAACTTCAGAGCCTAAAATATTAGAAATAACAAGTTTTGCTTTACCTGTATTTTTAGGAAGTGAACAATTAAACGAAGTAAAATCCGAAGCAGGGTTTGGATAAGGATTTGAAATCTCGGCATTAACAGAAGTAATTTGTTTAATTCCGGCAGGAGTTGCATCAAAATGAACAACTACCCATGAGGAATCGTCAACATTTGCAACATTAAAAAACTCAAAAATTACAGTACTTTCTCCTAAATGACCAAGTGGATGATAATCTCCGGTAAAAGTACTATTCTCAGCACTTGCTGCTAATGTGGCCGAAGAAGGTGAAATAAAAGTGGTTGCATATTGTCCATAACAACTCCCCGCAAAGCATAATGATACTTTAGCTCCCGTAATTAAACTGTCAGGTATCTCTTTGGCTTTTGCAGTAACGGTTCCACATGAAATATTCGTTATTGAAAGAGATATATCCATTATGGTTGCTGAACCGGAATCGCCATAAACATAAAGTTCAGCCCCATTGGTAAGAGTTCCTGAGCCGTTTGAAATTTGCAAGCTCTGCGACATTACTACTGATGTAAAAATGCAGGTGTATAAAACCAGAATAAAACATATATTTTTTTTCATATTATTAAATATTTGAACTTTTAAACTTACAAATATATAGCTATTACAAACCTAAATCAAATAAAAAATAAATTTATTAATATTTTTACCTGCATACAACCTTTTTGTTAAAAAAATTACTGTTATAATAGTCGGAAAATAAAAATAATAATAGTGCAAAGATAATTTTTTTTACAAATTTACTAAAACGATTTAATAAAGTTAATACTATATCAATAATTTAATTAATTTTGTATCAATCAAACCTAAAACATTAGATTATGAAAAAAATTATACTTGCTTACATTTTGACAATATCCATGGTATTGTTTGTTAAAATCGTTAATGCCCAGTCGCAGCGATTGATACTGGTAGAAGAATTCACACAGGCATCATGCCCCCCGTGTGCTGCCGTTGCTCCGTCATTTAATGCATTGTTAAATGCCAATGTTGGCAAAGTTGTTCCAATAAAATACCAGGTAAACTGGCCCGGAGTGGACCCGATGAACACCCAAACACAAAGCTGGGTTGCTCCAAGAGTTTCATTGTATGGCGTTACTGGTGTTCCCGATGCATTTATGGATGGGATTAACCCTCCCGGATCAGGCGCTTATGTGGGTTATCCCGGTTATATTACACAAACTAATATTGATGCCGAATATGCAGTTTCTTCTCCTTTTACAATGACTTTGAATTTTGCTTATTCACCCAATTATGATTCTGTTAATGTAAAATGTGTTTATACCTGCACACAAGCAGTAACAATGACTACGCCTAAATTACAGGTAGCAATGACCGAGCAACACATTCATTTTAATACCGCCCCGGGATCTAATGGTGAAACAGATTTTTATGAAGTAATGCGATGCATGTATCCTAATGGTAATGGTACAACATTACAAACTACATGGGCTATCGGTGATAAAGATTCGTTAATGTTTGAAGCAAAAATTCCATCGTACATTTACGACAAAAATCAAATTGCATTTGTCGCATTTATACAGGACAATTCAACAAAAGCTGTAAAACAAGCCTGTTACTGCGCACCTCAACAATTACCACTTGATGCTGCAATCACCGCGATAAATAATATTCCGGTTATGCAGTGTTCGACCACATTCACACCTAGTATTGTATTAAAAAATGCCGGTAGTAATACTTTAACATCAGCAACAATTAATTACAAAATAGATAATGGCACTGTTCAGCAACAAGCATGGACAGGTTCGCTGGCATCCAATACGACAACTGTTGTCACCTTACCTTTGGTAACGAGTACTAATGGTTCTCATACAGATACAATTTTTGTCAGTAACCCTAACAGTGGAACGGATGTTAACCCTAACAACAATATTCAAACAGCAAGATTTGATATTGCTCTTAGCGGCACGGCCATACCGCTTACTGAAGGATTTACAGGGACTAAATTTCCTCCTGCCAGTTGGTTTATTCTTAATCCCGATGGCGGTAGTACAACATGGGTAAGAAGTACTGCTGCCGGTGGCTTTGGGCACAGTTCAAATTCGGCTGTAATTAGTTTATATGACATCCCTTCAGGCAATACAGAAGATCTTGTTGTTGCTCCAATTGATTTATCCGGAGCATCAAGAGCAATTATGACATTTAGCATTGCTCATACTCAAATTGCAGGATATACCGGTTCCAGTTATTATGGCGAACTCCAGGTTTTAGTTTCAACTGATTGTGATTCTACATGGAATATTGTATATGATAAATCAGATCCTTCATTGGCAACAGCAGCAGCTGATGCTAGTATTTTCACGCCAACATCCTCACAATGGAGAACAGACACTGTTAATTTGAACTCTTATCTTGGTAAATCTAAAGTGTTTATTAGTTTTCACACATTCGGTATTTTCAGTAATAATCTGTTTGTCGACGATATTAATATCTCTCAGACAGCAGGTATAAATGAAATTACAAATCCCGTTAATTATTTGAATGTTTACCCGAATCCATTCAGCAACAATGCAAATATTGAATTCTATTTAACAAAGACTGAAAAAGCTTCATTTGTTGTATATAACCTTATCGGAGAAAAAGTTCTATCAGTTAATGAAGCCACTTATGGAGCCGGGACAAATAAAATAACTATTAATGCTAACGATCTAAGCCAGGGAGTATATTACCTTAATGCAATTATAGGCAATCAGAAATTTACTCAAAAATTAACGATAGTTAAATAAAGAACTTTATTTTTGAAATCAATATTTGAGAATTAATCACCTTAATACTATATCAATAATTTAATTATTTTTGTATCATTCAAAACTAAAAACGTAAAAACTATGAAAAAAATCATTACCATTATGGCCTTTATGGCGCTTTTTACCGGATTAAAAGCACAAATTGTGTTTCAAGAAAACTTTGATGCTGTTACTCCTGATAGTCTTCCTGCCGGATGGACTAAATTTAATTTGGATGGATTTACTGCAAATTCTAGTTTAGTAACAACAGCTACACCATGGGATAAAGCATGGGGTTGTTATGCTATGACTTCCTGTCAAATCACATCAGAATGTGCATGGTCAACATCTTGGTTTACATCACCAGGTACGGCAAATCGCTGGATGTTTACTCCTGCTATTACAGTTCCTGCAACTCATCCCGTTCTTCAATATACTGTTTGCGCTCAGGATCCGAGTTATCCAGACGGTTATGAACTGCATATTATGACTACCGCCCCAACTGCGGCAACTATTACTTCTTCAACAGTATTACTTACTTCTAATCCTGCTCCTTCTACCCCAACATTAGTGAATATTGATTTAACTTCATATGCAGGACAAACTGTTTATTTCGGATGGAGAAATATTGCTACGGATATGTTTACATTAGCTGTTGATAATGTTGTTGTAAAATCATTAGCTGGTATTGATGCGACTCTTACATCTATTAACACTGCTGATTATGTAGTTGCCGGAAACACCAATATTACAGGTACCGTAACTAATAGCGGTGCTAATAACATCACTTCTTTTGATGTAAAGTATACAATAACTGGTACAACTTCGCTTACATCTACTGTTTTTTCTGTAACCGGAGTAAATATTGCCACAATGGGTACTTATAACTTTACACACAATGTTCCTGCTGCTTTAACTGTTGGACAAGATAGTGTTCATGTAACTATTTCAAATGTTAATGGCGGTACTGATGCAAATCCGGCTGACAATTTATTAGCTAAACAGATTACTGTTATATCAAGTGTTCCTACCAAACGCGTATTCTGTGAAGAAGAAACAGGAACATGGTGCGGTTGGTGTATTCGTGGTATAGTTTATATGGGACAAGTGGCAACTGCTCATCCTACCGATTGGGTTGGCATAGCTGTTCATGATAGCGACCCAATGACAGTTACCGCATGGGATGCCGGCACTACTACATTTCCCGGCTTCTCTGGATTCCCAAGCATTGAAGTTGACCGCACTATACTTGACGATCCTTCAAATGCAGCAGCTGTTTATACAACACAAAAAGCCGTGGTTTCTCCTGTTGATGTTGCTTTGGCAAATGTTAGCTACACTTCAAGTACCAGACAAATTTCGTTTGATGTAAAAGCTAAACCGGTTACAACAGGTACTGTAAACTGGAGAATTAACGGAGCCATCTTTGAAATGAATGTTAACTGGCAAGAAGATGCTTCTCCGGCAGCAGATTCAGCTAACTATCAACAACACAATTATTACTCAGGTGGTGGTTATGGTGTCATGGGTGGATTTGAACTCTTATCAGATCCTGTTCCTGCTGCTGATATGCATTTTGATTTTGTAAGTCGTGCCCTTCTTGGAGGATATGACGGAACAGCCTCAAGTATTCCTGCCTCAATCGTTGATGGAACAACTTATACTCAGAATTATACTTACACTGTGCCAGCATATCAAAACGAAGCTCAAATGTACGTTGTAGGTTTTGTTGTTGACCAGGCAAGCGGTAAAGTATTAAATTCAATTCAATCAGTTATTCCTGCCGGAGTACATGAAACACAATCAAACAGTTTTAAAATGTTCCCAAATCCTACTAAAGGAATTGTTAATTTCATTGGATTAAATGCAAATTCTCAAATAACTGTCACCAATCTTTATGGTGAAACTTTGATGTTTGTTGAAAACGTAAAATCTATTAATTTATCAAATTTTGCTAATGGAGTTTATTTTGTGAACATTAAATCTGATAACAGTACAGTTACAGAAAAAATAATTTTAAATAAATAAAATATTTTTACCTGATTAATTCACTAGTATTATTTGCCTTTAAAGTCTATTATTAGTGAATTAATCAGGCTATTATCATATCAATAATTTATTATTTCTTTAAGGGTTAATTTCCAGCTGCTTGCGGCGGGGATAGCAGAAAAAAGTTAAAAGCTATTTATTTATTTTGTTTCATCTAAATTAAAACTATGAAAAAAATCATTACAATTATGGCTTTTATGCTGCTTTTTGCCGGATTAAAAGCGCAGGTTGCAAAGCCAATACATAATATTGATGCAACCCTAACAACTATTAGCACCGCAGATTATGTGCTTGCCGGAAGCACAAATATTAGTGGCACAATTACAAATAGTGGTGTAAATGCAATTACTTCTTTTGATGTTGTGTATAAGATAAATGGCGGACCTTCATCTGCCATTTATTCTGTAATTGGACAAAACATAGTCCCCAAGTCTTCTTATAAATTTACTCACGAAGTGCCGGTTAATTTAACTGTTGGGCAATACAATGTAGAAGTTACCATTTCCAATGTTAATGGACTTGCTGATGAAAATCCTGCAGACAATGTATTGACAAAAACGGTTACTGCTGTTTTAACCTCTCCAACCAGGCACGTATTCTGTGAAGAAGAAACAGGAACATGGTGTGGTTGGTGTGTTCGTGGTATAGTTTATATGGGACAAATGGCCACTAATTATCCTACTGATTGGGTTGGTATAGCAGTTCATGATAGCGACCCAATGACGGTTACCGCATGGGATGCTGGCACTACTTCATTTACCGGATTTTCCGGATTCCCAAGCATTGAAGTTGACCGCACAATACTTGACGATCCTTCCAATGCAGCAGCTGATTATACAACAGAAAAAGCCGTGGTTTCTCCTGTTGATGTTGAATTGGCAAATGTAACATACAATCCCAGCACAAAAAAAATCTCATTTGATGTAACGGCTACACCTACCACAACTGGTACTGTAAGCTGGTATATGAACGCAGCCATATATGAAAACAATGTTACATGGGCAGAAGATGCATCACCGGTAGCGGATTCAGCTAATTATGAACAACATAATCATTATTCAGGTGGCAGCTATGGTGCTATGGGAGGGTTTGAGAACTTATCAGATCCCGTTCCTGCAGCTGATATGCATTTTGATTTTGTTAGCCGTGCTATTCTTGGAGGATATGCCGGAACAGCCTTAAGTATTCCTGCTTCAATCGTTGATGGAACAACTTATACTCAGAATTATACTTACACCGTGCCAGCTTATCAAAACGAAGCTCAAATGTACGCCGTAGGCTTTGTTGTTGACCAGGCAAGCGGCAAAGTATTAAATTCAATTCAAGCAGTTATTCCTGCCGGAGTACATGAAACACAATCAAGCGGTTTCAAAATGTTCCCAAATCCTACAAAGGGAGTTGTTCATTTCAGTGGATTAAATGGCAATTCACAAATAACTGTTACCAATCTATATGGCGAAACTTTAATGTTTGTTGAAAATACTAATTCCATTGATTTATCTAATTTTGCTAATGGAATTTATTTCGTAAATATCAAATCAAATAATACGGTGGTAACAGAAAAAATTATTTTAAATAAATAATCTTTTTTAACTAAAGTCAGCAATATGGAATAATTTTTGTTCTTTTATTGCTGACTTTTTTAATATCTTTTTATGAAAAAAATGCTTCTTTCGATTGCCATTATTATTCTTGGCATTTCCATAGTGTATTCGCAGGATACAGCGAAAGCAAAACTGTTAACAAAAAAATTCAAGTTTCCTTCTATTGATGTAAAAACCCTCGATGGTAAAACATTCAATACTTCTCAATTAACCAATAACGGGAAACCCATTATAGTTAGCTTCTGGGCTATGTGGTGCACAAACTGCATT
>JBEKEO010000053.1:0-16253 GCA_050013795.1 Bacteroidales bacterium | reverse complement strand
GCGGATTCGGCAAAGCCATAGCTGAAACATTATCATCAGCCGGAATGCAGGTTTTCGGCACATCAAGAAAAGCTGCAAGCGGCGATTTACCTTATAAAGTAATTATCATCGACGTTACCAAACCCGAAACTATCAATGCCGGTGTTAGCGAAGTTATGAAACAGGCAGGGAAAATTGATGTTTTGATCAACAATGCAGGCTACGGACTGGGAGGCGAAATGGAACTCACCCCCATTGCAGACCGCAAACGACTTTTCGACACCAATCTCTTTGGTTACATTGATATGGTGAACGAAGTGCTGCCAATCATGAGGAAGCAGAAACAGGGACTTATCATCAACATCGCTTCACTGGCAGGCGTTTTCGCTATTCCTTACCAGGGATTTTATTCCACCAGTAAGTTTGCTGTTAATGGCTACAGTGAGGCCCTTCACTACGAGCTAAAGGGAAGCGGCGTGAATGTGGTGGTCATCAACCCAGGCGATTATAAAACCAATTTCACTTCAAGCAGGGTAATGACACCGGTTCAGCCTGCTAACAAGGCTATGTTCGACAAAGTGGTCAAAGTATTTGAAAAGGATGAAACCAATGGCATCGACCCGAAACATTGCGCTAAGCTGATTGCTAAGATTATTGAAAAGAAGAAACCTTGCTTCCGTTATGTGGCAGGCAATTTCTTTGAACACAAAATGAGTGCATTCCTGAAACGTATTTTCCCAGATAGCTGGTTCTTTGGTGTTATTGGCTCGCATTATAAAATGTAAAAGGTTTAAATATCTATTTTTAACCTTGCAAAAAGAGTATTGTCAGGTTGAGGAGCAACGCGTCTCGAAGCCTGGCATCCGTATGTCTCACTTCGAGACGAGGCAAAGCCTCTCCTCAGTGTGACCATAGTTTCAGGGCTTAGGGAAAACAAATTGATTTTAACAGTAACTATCATCTACATAATTTAGAATATGAAGGTTTATAATTCCACCGAACAGAAAGATACCCGCAGCGGCTTTGGCGAAGGCTTGCTTGAATTAGGAAGAAAGAATCCTAACGTAGTTGCACTTTGCGCCGACCTAATCGGCTCATTGAAAATGGAAGCATTTGTTGCCGAGTTTCCCGAAAGGTTTATACAAACAGGCATAGCCGAAGCCAATATGATAGGAATAGCGGCTGGACTTACCATAGGAGGAAAGATTCCATTTACAGGCACGTTTGCTAATTTCTCCACCGGTCGTGTGTACGACCAGATAAGGCAGAGCGTGGCATATTCGAATAAAAATGTTAAGATATGCGCTTCACATGCAGGGCTTACTTTGGGCGAAGATGGTGCCACGCACCAGATACTGGAAGATATTGGCCTAATGAAAATGCTGCCCAACATGGTTGTTATCAACACCTGCGATTTTAACCAGACAAAAGCTGCAACCATTGCCATTGCCGATTATTTAGGTCCGGTTTATTTAAGATTCGGCAGGCCTAAAGTTCCTAACTTTACCCCTAAGAACCAGAAATTTGAGATAGGGAAAGCTATCATGCTGAACGAAGGCAAAGATGTCACTATTATTGCAACCGGTCACCTGGTGTGGAATGCTATAGAGGCAGGGCATATACTTGCCGAAAAAGGCATTGATACCGAAATAATAAATATTCACACCATTAAACCTTTGGACAAAAAAGCAGTCATACAATCAGCCGGGAAAACAAAATGCGTTGTGACTGCAGAAGAACATGAGCGGAACGGGGGGCTTGGCGACAGTATAGCACAGCTGCTTTCACTGGAATTGCCCACGCCTATGGAGATGGTAGCGGTGGATGATAAGTTCGGCGAAAGCGGAACTCCTGAAGAACTGATGGTGAAATACGGTTTAAGCACACCAAGCATTGTTGATGCTGTAATGAGGGCAATTGCACGCAAATAAAAAATACTGCCTGTTTAAACAACCTTTTTATTTATTTAATGTACCTTTGAATAAAAAAAGGTTATGAAAACATCAGTCGATATCAGCTATTACCCCCTTAACGAAGAGTTCGTCCCGCACATAAAAGATTTTATTGCAAGAATGAACAACTATCCGAACCTTGTTGTTCGCACCAATACCCTTAGCACACAGATATTCGGTGAATACAGGGAAATAATGAATGCCCTGACCAATGAAATAGAAAAGTCGTTCAGCCTCCCCCACTCTGTTTTTATTATAAAGATCATTAATGCTGACAGGGAGAAGTGATCTACTAAGCATTGAAACTATATTGAAATCATAAGAGAAAATATGATAAGTATAATAAGCTTAACGCATGCCGTAATGACTGTAAATGAATTTATTATTTGTTAATTTCTTTTATTAATCAATATTAAATTTCTACATTTGATGTAACATTTAAAATCCAAACCCATGAAAAAGATTGTTTTACTTTCTTCAATGTTCATTTTAGTTATCGTCTCCTCATTTGCACAACCTGTAATTACCAATAACGACATGCCTATGATTGGCGATACCATCAGGTTAAGCACTACCTTATCTCTTCATGGAGATAATTATGATTCTGCCGGCATTAATCATTTATGGAATTTTTCAAATTTAACTCCTTCTTCTCAGCGTGTGGACACGTTTATGAGTGTTCTGTCCACATCCCCTGTTTACTGGGCAGTTTTTCAACTTTTATCAGGATGTAATCTTGCAGGGAACCAGCCAAACATGATTTCCATAAACACTTCTATATTATCTATTACCAATGTTTACGATTTTTTTGATAATTCCTCTGCCTCCTATGCTCAGTATGGATTTGGCGCTTTGTTTAATAGTGTACCTTTACCAGTAAAATATAATAATCCGGATGTGCAGTTGTTATTTCCTCTTACTTATGGTGAAAAAGATTCATGCGATTATTCTTATAGCATATCTATTCCTTCATTTGGATATTACGGTGAAAGCGATCACCGTGTTAATTTTGTTGATGGCTGGGGTACTGTTATTACTCCAGGTGATACATTTTCTGCTATGCGGGTACTTTCTGTAATAACCGCACACGATTCCATTTACTCAGATACTCTTGGTATCGGCTTACCATTTAATTATACTACTACTGAATACAAGTGGTATGCTAATACTATGGGAGAACCCGTAATAAAGATATCCGTCAGATCAGGCACCGGAGCCGGCACTACAGCTGATTTCAGATATAAACCAAGAAATACCGCAGGAATAACTGATCTTGAATCACCCATTGCTTGTGTTGACCTGTATCCAAACCCTGCAAGCGAAAATACTGAACTTCATTTTTCATTAGTAAAATCTTCGCAGGTTGAATTCAGCATAACTGATATACTTGGCAGAAATATTAAAACCATAGCGGGTAAAGAATACCTTGCTGGATTTAATTCCGTACCGCTTGATATTTCAGGAATGAACCTGTGCAAGGGAATTTATTTCGTAAGAGTTAGCTCAGGGAATAGCTCTAAGGTAATAAAGATGGAGGTCTTCTAAAATTCCATTCTTTCTTTAAAGAATCTTTTTGTTCTCTTTCCTTTAAGGAAAATATCTCTTATCAAAACATGCTATATTTGCGTGCTGATTGAGAATTAAAGAATCTTGAAGAAAATAGAGAATTATATTGAGCTGCACATTATTGTTATAATACTTGGATTTACAGCAATACTCGGCAAACTTATACAATTACCCGCACCCACATTGGTTTGGTACAGGACCATGTTTGCTTTTATTGCTTTATTTATTTGGTTCAGGCTTTCTAAAACTAAATTTATTCTTCCCGCTCGTCAAGCCATTAAACTACTTGGTATTGGCTTAATAGTTGGAGCTCATTGGATATTTTTCTTTCATGCTATTAAAGTTTCGAACGTTTCGGTAACACTTGGATGCCTTGCCAGCGGAACACTTTTCGCCAGCCTGCTTGAACCTTTAATTTTTAAAAGAAGAATTTACTGGTTTGAAGTTCTACTTGGACTTGTTATCATCATTGGCCTATACCTGATATTCCAGTTCGAAACGAAATACATAGATGGCATAATTTTTTCTTTAATAGCCTTTTTTCTTTCATCATTATTCACTGTATTGAATAAAAAAATAACAGTACAGTTCAATCAAAATGTAATTGGCTTTTATGAAATGATAGGTGGATTTATAGGAGTAACTATATATCTTTTTATAAACGGGAATTTGAATACACATGACCTAAGTTTTAGCTGGAAAGATTTTATTTTCCTTGCTTTGCTTGCCGTTATTTGTTCGGCTTACGCATTTTCTGCCGTTGTCAGGATAATGAAAGTTGTTTCAGCCTATGCTGTTGTGCTCTCCATCAACCTTGAGCCTGTTTATGGGATTGTACTTGCCTACTTTATTTTCGGCTCATCGGAGTATATGACTACAGGCTTTTACTTCGGAACAATAATTCTTCTTGCGGCTATATTCCTATATCCTATGCTTTCAAGGAAATTTATCAAAAATGATGCAGCAGGTGCACAAATTCCTCTTTGAAGCAATATACTCTTAGAAATTCATTGTAAGATTGAACTTTTATTACCGAAATGTCCGAATGTATAAATACGGTATATTGGATTAATAAGTGTCCTAAATGATGCTTCGGAATCACCCAATGTGGTAAAGAGATCACCCATTGTGGTAAAGAGATCACCCATTGATGTATTGGGAACACCCGATGATGTAACGGGAACACCCGATGATGTAACGGGAACACCCAGTGATGTAACGGGAACACCCGGTGATGTATCGGGAACACCCAGTGATGTAACGGGAACACCCAGTGATGTAACGGGAACACCCGGTGATGTGACGGGTACACCCGATAACTTGTCGGGATTACCCGATGCCGTGATAAGTGCACCCGATGCTGTAATAGATTAACTTTTCACCGTAATAAGTTCACCTTTTAACATAATAGGTTCACCTGTCAGCGTAATAGGTTCACCTCTCACCATAATAGGTGCACTTGATGCAATGATAAATTCACTTTTTGCCTCCATAGCATCAGTTTGAGTGATAATATACTACAATTCCCCGTAAATAATAATGGTTCTAAGGTTTATGCCAAATATTAATGAGCATTGGCAAGACCAGCTGCTCAGGCTTTCAAAGTTAAACCCGATTTCTTATTAGTATAGTAAAAAAGGAGCCGTTCCTTCAATAAAAGTAATAATTTGCTTCGTAAAGTTAATTTTCAATCAAATATTTTAAAATGTACTACAAAAGTTGTATTTTTACAAACTAAAATTTATCAGGCAAAGAAATTATCAGCATTATAGCAGTACTTTTGAAATGAGTGATCTAAGTAAAAAAACAAAAGCAGAACTTATTTCTGAAATTAAAGTTTTAAAGGCTACCTTATCTTCTTTAAAAAAGAAACCATCACTTCCTAAAAGCGCTAAGAAAAGCCATCCTGATGAATCGAAAGATTTAAACTTCTTCAAACTGGCTGAGACGTCAACATCCACCATCCTTGTTTACAAGAAGGAATGTGTTTGTTATGTGAATAAATCGGCTACCAAACTTACCGGATACTCGAAAAAGGAAATGCTTAAAATGAAATTCTGGGATGTTGTATTTCCGGAAGATAAAGAATTTGTTAAGCAAAGAGGGTTTTCGAGGCTTGATGGCAATAAGATGGAAAACAAGTATGAGTTTCGCATCATAGTCAAAAATGGTGAAATTCGTTGGATTGAATTTGCAGCCGATATGATAATCTTTGAAGGAGAACCTGCAGCTCTTGGTATAGTGCTTGATGTTACCGAAAGGAAAAAGAATGAACTTTTACTTCTCAAGGCTCATGAAGATCTGGATAAAGTTGCCAGAAAACTCAAAGAGAGTAAAGAAATAATAGAAATAGAAAGAGAACAAATTGAAGTTACCTTACGTTCTATTGGCGATGGTTTAATTACAACTGATTCCAAAGGGAGAATAGTTATTTTAAATAAAACTGCCGAAGAGTATACAGGATGGTCGGAGGAAGAAGCATTCGGCAGGCATATTGATGAAGTATTTCAAGTAATAAATGAGTTTACAAGTGAAAGAATACCAACTCCAATTGAGCAGGTATTAAATACAGGACAGATTGTTGAACTTGCTAACCATACTTTACTGATCTCTAAAAAAGACGGAAGCAAAAGAATTATTTCCGACAGCGCCGCTCCTATTCATGGCAAAGAGGGTAATATTTTGGGAGTAGTTCTTGTTTTTAGGGATAATACTGAAGATAAACGCAAAGAAGAAAAGTTGAGCGAAAGCGAAAACATGTACCGTACATTGTTTGAAGGAGCTAATGATGCCATTTTTACTATGGATGGTAACCGATTTATTTCGTGCAACAAAAAAACACTTGAGATGTTTAAATGCCGGGCTGAAGATATTATAGGTGCCTTTCCAACTAATTTTTCACCTCCTTTTCAACCGGATGGAAGATCGTCAATAGAATCTGCGCAGGAAAAAATTGATAATGCTTACAAGGGATATCCTCAGTTTTTCGAGTGGAAGCATTCGCAGCTTGACGGAACCTTATTTGATGCCGAAGTTGGATTGAACAGGATGGAATTGCATGGCAAAGTTTATCTCCAGGCAATTGTAAGGAATATTACCGAACGCAAAAAAGCAGAAGAAGTTTTAACGAAAAGTGAAAATCTCCTGCGCAATATATTAGAACTATCTAATATTTCAATGGCCATTGTCAGTTTTGATGGTATCATTGAATATATTAATAAACAAGCTGTCAAGACCTTTGGATATCAGCATAAAGAAATCCCGAACATGGATAGCTGGTGGAAGTTAGCATATCCTGAGGCTAATTATCGTTCAGAGGTTGTCGAAAAATGGATGGGATTGGTTAACAAAGCTATTGTTGAAAAATGCGAAATTGAAAGAGGTGAATATTACACTACATGTAAAGATGGCTCTGTTAAAACAATGATAATCTTTGGCGTTATTGTTGATGACAAAGTGTTTGTTATGTTCGAAGATATTACTGAACGCAAAAATGCCGAAGAAGCAGTCAGACTAAGTGAAGAACAATTCAGAATTACATTCGAAAATGCGCCTATCGGAATGGCCCTTTCCAATAAGGACGGATATTTTATATTAGTGAATAAAGTATTCTGCTCTATTTTCGGATATGCAAAAGAGGAAATCATCAACTTGCCTTTTACACATTTTACACATCCTGAAGATATTGAAGAAAGTAAAAGTTTGGTAAATAAACTTCTTACAGGGGAAGAAAATACTTTTAGCATAGAAAAAAGATATATCCATCAGGACGGGCATGAAATATGGGCTCAAACCACTGTGTATTTATTCAGGAATCCTGATGGCTCACCAAAATATTTTATTATCCAGATTCTTGATATTACTGAAAACAAACAAGCTGACGAAGCAATAAAACAAAGCGAAGAACAATTCAGGATTACATTTGATAACGCTCCAATCGGCATGTGCCTTACCTCAATGGATGGACGTTTTATTACTGTTAATGACTCCCTGTGCAAAATGATGGGATATTCAAAAAGCGAATTAAAGAATTTTCCTATTACCAAATTCACCCATCCAGAAGATGTTGATAGTACGGAATCGATATTAAAACAAGATTTTAAAGAAGAGCATGTTACTTCAAATTTCGAAAAACGATATATACATAAAGATGGTCATGTCATTTGGGTCAGTGTTTCTTCATCCCTTTTTAAAGATGCCGATGGTTCGCCAAGATATATGATTGCACACGTTCTTGATGTTACAGAACGTAAAAAAGCTATAGAGGAATTAAAGAAAAGCGATGAACAATATAGGGTAATTGCAAACAATACCAAGGATATAATAGTTAAATATGGCATAGATGGGAAAATTTCTTATATATCTTCCGCGTGTATAAATACACTTGGATTCAAACCATTCGAAATGATCGGGGTTTCTGTATTTCGCTTTTTTCATCCTGATGAAATTCCCAGACTAAGAATTTATCAGGAAAATCTCTTGAAAGAAGTTGCGCCGAACCTTGTTAAACACAGATTAAGGAAAAAAGATAACACATATATCTGGTGTGAAACAAGCAATCAGATTATTCATAACCCAGAGGGAAAAATAAAAGAAGTAGTGGCTATTTGCCGTGACATTTCTGATGTTGTAAAATCTGAAGAATTGGCTAAAGAAAAAGAAGCGGCAGAACTTGCTAATAAAGCAAAATCTGAATTCCTGGCAAACATGAGCCATGAAATCCGCAATCCTTTAAATTCTATTATTGGGATTTCCAACCTGATGGGAAGAGCCGAATTAAGTAAAGAAAATAAAGAACTGGTTGAATCAATTAAAATATCGTCAAATAATTTATTGAACATTCTTAACGACATACTCGATTTCTCAAAAATAGAAGCAAACAAAGTTGAGATAGTTATCAATGAATTTGAAATTAAACAAATTATTGAAAACATTTACCAGTCATACAAAAGCATAACTGATAATAAAAAACTTGATTTTTCATTTAAGATTGAAAAAGACATTCCCGCTATACTATATGGCGATAGCGGTAAATTCAACCAGATTATGGTCAACCTGGTCGGAAATGCTATTAAATTCACAGAAAAAGGTTCTGTAACTATTCATATATGCAAAACCAAGATGGACAAAGATAAGGTTACGCTAAAAGTTGATATATCCGATACAGGCATAGGCATCAGGGAAAAAGATAATAATAAACTTTTTAAATCTTTTACCCAGTTAGATAATTCAACATCCAAATCTTATCCGGGAACAGGCCTGGGACTTGCCATTGTTAAAAGATATACTGAACTGTTAAACGGGAAAGTAAGCCTTAAAAGTGAATCAGGCCAAGGCAGTACTTTTACCCTCGAAATTCCTTTTAAACTCTCCAATAAGATCCAAACTGAAATTACACCCGAATCAAAACAAAAGTCTTTATCAGATATTCATTCAAATAAAAAGAAGATACATGTTTTGCTGGCAGAGGATGATGGCATCAATCAACTTTACCTGAAGAGCTTTCTTACAAGCAATGGATTGGTTGTTGATGGAGTTTTTAATGGCAACGAGGTTTTGGAAAAATATGATAATAATTCATACGATATTATTCTGATGGATGGGCAAATGCCTAAAATGGATGGTTTTGAAACAACACGCTTAATAAGAAAGAAAGAGAAAAAAACTAAAATACATACTCCAATTATAGCCATTACAGGCTATACAATTTCGGGCGACAGAGAAAAGTTCATTGCATCGGGCATGGATGATTATATAACAAAACCCATTGATGAAAAAAGATTGCTTGAAATAATTAACCGGCTTACACTAAAGCAAGAAAAGAATAATTAACTATAATCCTTCCGGATTTCTTTTATCTGCGCACAAGCTAACTTGTTATATTCCTTTATCTTTTTCAATATTCTTTTCTTTTCATCTTCCTTTAATGAAGGGAAATTTGAATCTTCTACCTTATGCAGAAGAGCAACTAGTTCAGTAATTTCAAAAAGCTGAACGGAAGATTTGAATTTATGGGCTATCTTTTTTAATTGAGGATAATCGTTATTAGCAAAAGCATTTTCACTATCAGTTATATATGTTTCAGCATGTGAAAGAAATAATTTAAAAATTTCAGAAATAAAACTTTTATCGCTCCCGGACATTTCAATCAGGTTATCAAGTTTAACAAGGTTTTCTGATTTCATAAAAATAAGTTCTTTCTGCAAAAATATTAAAATTATTAATTACCTTTTCGCCTTTTATCTCAATAATTTAAATGTATTTATTGAAGCAGGGAATATGTTCATTGCAGCAAAATTGGTGTAGTCAGTGATAGCGAAACACACTTCACAATAACTATAATATTTATATTAAACATGCCCAAAGTTTATTATCAAGCATAATGAAGAATATTAAAGCTTTAGGATAAATCTTACGTTTTCACTAAATCGTTTAGTAATGAATAATAATATCAAGTTAGTATTTTTAATTATTTTTTTATACAAATCATTTGCCCTTTAGTATTATCTTTTTATTGTTTAATTTAATTATTCACTTATTTATCTTTTGTTAACATTAGTTTAGAGGATAAAAAAACTTGATAAATGAGAATAAATTTCTTATATTAGCAAAGGAAAAAATAAACCCTATAATTATGAAAAAACTTATACAACTTTTCGTGATAATTTTTACCATACTATTCGCTTTCAGTATTTATGGTCAAAATTTCATTAAAGTTACAAAAAGTAACTCTGGACAAACAATAAGACTTACTACTGATCAGGTTCTCGAAATCAGTTTACCGTGTACACCTTCATCGGGTTATGGCTGGTATGAAGCGTCGTCGAGTATCAATAGAAATATTGAAACTATTGTGCAATCAGGTGATTGGGAATTTGTTCCTTATTCAAATGATATTGGACTGGTTGGGCAACCTGGTGATCAAATAATAAGATATTTAGGCATATCGCAAGGTACTACAAATCTTAATTTGGAATATAAGCGTCCATGGGAAAAAGATAAACCAGCTATTGATGAGTACACAGTTACTATTGAATCCGAAGGGAAATATACTGGAAGCTATACTCCTCCTATAAAATTGCAAGCAACACCAATACATAATACACCAACTTTTTCTTCAGCATTGCCTTCATCATTTAGCTGGAAATCCCAATGTACACCCATTAAAGATCAGGGTCAATGCGGAAGCTGCTGGACTTTTGCAGGAACCGGATCTTTTGAAGCTGATATTAAAATAGTTGATGGAAATATAAGAAATCTTTCAGAACAGTATTTAATAAACTGTGATGGAAATCCCAATAATGGTTGTCAGGGTGGTTATTGCCCAGATGCTTATTGGGTTTCCCTCGGATGTGTTTATGAAAATGATTGTCCGTATATAGATTATGCATGTGAAACAACCAGTACAACTGCAACTTGCATAAATACATGCGGAACTTACCCTCACCACGAAACAGCAAGCAGTTGGGCGGATGTAACAGGTTATCCAAGCCCTAAAGATTCTTCTATTAAACGGGCTATTTATAATTATGGTCCTGTATGGGTTGCCATAGATGCAGGGAGTAACTTCCAAGCATACACTGGTGGTATTTTTACTACTAGCGATGGCACATCAACAGATCATGCAGTAGTACTTTGTGGATGGGTTGACAGTGCTGGTCTTCCTAATGGAGGATACTGGATATTAAGAAATTCATGGAATACAACTTGGGGTGAAGCTGGATATATGAGAATTGAATATGGTATTAGCGCAGTCGGAAGTGATGCAGCTTACTTGGTATATAAAGGGGGCCCGCAACATTCAGTTGCTCCGGTTGCTCATTTTGCGGCAATACCGACTACCAGTTGCACCGGCGTCGTACAATTTACAGATTCTTCAACCTATGCCCCTACTTCATGGTCATGGAATTTTGGCGACGCAGGAATAAGTACCTTACAAAATCCTTCCCATACCTATACAGCAAGTGGAACATATACAGTATCACTTACGGTAAATAATAGTTATGGTAATAATACCATGACAAAGACAAACTATGTCACAATAAACCTTTCACCAACTCCGCCAACTACCCCAAATGTTTCAAGGTGCGGTCCAGGTTCTGTTACACTAAACGCCAGTGGTGGCTCCAATTCCACTTATTATTGGTACAATGCGAGTGATAGTTTATTAAGCACATCTTCGTCTTATACAACGCCCAGTTTAACTACCACTACTACTTATTATGTGGAAGACCTGAATATCAGCAGTGAAACGAATTTAAGTGCTGCAAATGGTGCAACCACATACTGTGGAACAAGCGGAAATTATTCACTGCTTTTTAATATTACCAATCCCAGTTCGGCAAATTCATTAGTCATAACTGGCCTTTCTGCATGCCATTATCATGAAACAACAGCTTACACGACGCAGGTTTATTACAGGACTACTACTTATGTAGGGCACGAAACATCATCATCGGGTTGGACACAGGTATATAATGGCACGTCTACTTCACAGGCGAAAATTTCTTTTACCAATACTATCACGATACCACCAGGCGGAGTATACGGAATCTATTTATATATTGCATCAGATGGCGGTTTTTTTAAAAGCGGTGCAAATACATATTCCAATAATGATATGAATATTTCAACTGGATCAGTAGTTTGTTCTCCCACTGCTGCATTTACTTCAGGTACATTATATGCCAATTATTCTATTTTTGGTAATGTTTATTATAAAGTAATATCATGTATCAGTTCACAAACTGCTTGCCAGGCAATTATTAATACTCCGCCTTCAGCAACTGCAACCAGCAATAGTCCTGTTTGTACAGGTTCTACCCTTTCATTAACCGGAAATCCTGGAAGTATGTCATCATATTTGTGGAGTGGACCCAGTTCATATTCCAACGCTACACAAAGTCCGACAGTTTCAACCAGTGCTACATCTGCTATGGCTGGAACCTATTCCTTATCGGTTACTGATGCTAACGGTTGTACAGGTACTGCTTCTACTGCTGTTACAGTGAATACTACTCCTACTATCACAGCTACCACTCCAGCTTCCCGATGTGGGACAGGAACAGTAGCACTTGGAGCTTCTGCATCAGCTGGTACGATTAACTGGTATGCAGCTCTTACAGGTGGAACTTCTCTTGGTTCAGGTACTTCTTTTACTACACCTTCAATATCTGTTTCAACAACATATTATGTTGCTGCGACAATTGGAAGTTGTACTTCTTCACCAAGGATATCTGTAACAGCTACAGTCAATACTCCTCCGACAGCAACAGCCAGCAATAATGGACCCGTTTGTGTGGGTTCTGCTCTTTCACTTACAGGTGGACCTGGGAGCTTGACCTCATACGCTTGGAGTGGACCCAGTTCTTATTCAAGCAATACTCAAAATCCTATTGTTTCTGCCAGCGCTACTACTGCTATGGCGGGTACTTATATTCTTACTGTTACTGATGGTAATGGTTGTACAGGGACGGTTTCTACTACTGTAATTGTCAATACTTCTCCAACAGCAACAGCAAGTAATAATGGACCTGTTTGTGTAGGTTCTGCTCTTATTCTTACTGGTGGGCCTGGAAGTATGACAACATACTCTTGGAGTGGTCCCAGTTCATATTCCAGCACTGCACAAAGTCCCACCGTCTCTGCCAGTGCTACTACTGCTATGACAGGTACCTATACAATTACCGTTACTAATTCCAACGGTTGTTCAGGTACTGCTTCTACTACTGTTTCTGTTAATTCATCACTACCTGTGAGTGTTATTATTACGCCTTCAGCTAACCCTGCATGTAGTGGAATTTCTGTTGTATTCACTGCTACTCCTACTAATGGAGGAACTTCTCCTTCATACCAGTGGAAAGTTAACGGGAGTGGTGCAGGTACAAACAGTCCGACTTTTTCCTATGCTCCTGTTAATAATGATGCTGTAAAATGCATACTAACTTCAAATGCTGCTTGTCCTACCGGTAATCCTGCCACTTCAAATACGATTATTATGACTGTTAATAACCCACCTATTGCTACGGCAGGCAATAATGGGCCGGTTTGTACAGGCTCTACTCTTTCTCTTACTGGTGGCCCTAGTAGTATGGCAATATATGCATGGAGTGGACCTAGTTCATATTCAAGCCCTACACAAAGTCCGACAGTATCAGCTAATGTGACAACAGCTATGGCGGGTACTTATACTATAACAGTTACTGATGCTAATGGGTGTGCTGGTACAGCTACTACATCTGTTACTGTCAATACTACACCCTCAATTACAGCTACCTCTTCTGCTTCGCGTTGCGGTACAGGTACTGTAACACTTGGTGCTACTGCTTCTGCCGGTACTATTAACTGGTATGCTGCTCTTACAGGCGGAACTTCTCTTGGTACTGGGACTTCATTTACCACTCCTTCAATATCGGCTTCAACTACATATTATGTTGATGCTACAAGTGTAAGTTGTATTTCTTCGCCAAGAACTGCAGTTACAGCTACAATCAATACTCCACCGAATTCAACAGCTAGCAATAATGGACCTGTTTGTACAGGTTCCACTCTTTCTCTTACTGGTGGCCCTAGTAGTATGGCAACATATGCATGGAGTGGACCTAGTTCATATACAAGCGCTACACAAAGTCCTACTGTTTCTGCCAGCGCTACTTCTGCCATGGCAGGCACTTATAACCTTACTGTTACTGATGCTAATGGTTGTACTGGAACTGCTTCTACTGTCGTTATTGTAAATACAACAACTTCTATCACCGGGCAACCATCTTCACCAGCGTCTGTTTGTGCAGGCACAGGAACACCAACATTTACTGTAACTGCGACAGGCACGGGACTTACTTACCAGTGGCAGGAATATATTTCTTCGTGGAACAACTTATCTGACGGTAGTGTTTATTCTGGATGTACTACAGCATCACTTATTATAACAAATCCCCCTATTGGTATGAACGGATATAGGTATCGTTGTATAGTTACCAGTGGTTCCTGTTCTGTGACTTCTGACGGCATAGCTACTCTTACAGTAACTTCGGCTATGCCTGTTATAACAAATATTGTAATAGCTCCGACAAGTCCAACTCCTATACAAACAGTGTCCATTTCATCCGATGTAACCTCACCATGCAACACGATTAATTCAGTTATTTGTAAATGGTGTACTGATGGTTTAACTTTCGGCAATTCAATTACTATGAATTTAGGAACAGCACCTACATATACAACTTCAACACCAATACCAGCACAGACGGGAGGAACAACAGTATACTATAAAATTGTTGCGGCTGATAATGCGCTTGATACAACAATATCATCTGTACAATCTTATACTGTTACAGGTGGTGAACCTACAAATTATCCAACAAACTTTCAGTGTGGAACAACATTAAGTGATGCTATTCCCCTCACATGGACAGATGCAAACAGTGGAATTATACCTGATGCATATCTTGTAAAAGGCAGCAGTGTCAGCTATGCAGCAATTACTGACCCTGTTGACGGCACACCTGAAGCAAATGCAGCATTAGTATATAATGTTGCGCAGGGAACCCAGACAGTTACATTCTCTGGTTTATCAGCATCCACAACATATTATTTCAAAATATATCCTTATACTGGCTCAGGAGCAAGTATTAATTATAAGACTTCGCCTGCAGCTCCTCAAACAAGCTGTGCAACTATAGCTTCACCTACTATAGTAACATGGAATTTCCCAAATAATCCTGATGATAATAAAAGCGATGGTGGTATTATAGCTAATTATAACCCTCCCACAACCTATCAAACTATTACGAATAATGCAAGCGGGGCAACCGTTTATAATGTTACAGGTAATACAACACAGGCTGCTCAAAATACAGGATGGAATGCTGGGAGCGGAACAAAATATTGGCAAGTAAACTTTATTACGACCTTATATGATCATTTAAAAGTTTCTTCTAAACAATACTCTGGAAACTCTGCTGGTAACCGAGGACCGAGAGATTTTAAAATTCAATATAGTACTGATGGAATAACTTTTAATGATGTTATTGCAGTACCACAAATCAATAACAATTGGACATCAGGTGTTGTAACAAATGTTTCTTTAGTTTCTGCTTGTAACGATCAAAGTTCTCTTTATTTAAGATGGATAATGACGTCAAATACTAGTACTAATAATGGAACAATTGGAAATACTGCAGTTAGCAGGATAGATGATGTGATTGTTACAGGAGATCCTATATTACCAGATGATGCCGGAACTATTACCGGTACTACACCTATTTGTCAGGGTACAAATAGTGTTTCATTCTCAGTGCCTGCTATTGCTAATGCAACAGGTTATAATTGGTTATACTCTGGTACTGGCGCTACCATTAATGGCAGTGGTACAAATATTACTATTAATTTTTCTTCTACTGCAACATCAGGGAATGTAATAGTATACGGTACTAATTCCAATGGAGACGGTTTGCCTTCATCATTTGCAGTAACGATAAACCCTTCACCAACAGCTTCTGCTACAAATAATGGTCCAATTTGCACCGGTTCTACTTTAGCGCTTACCGGTGAACCTTTAAGTATGGCATCATACAATTGGAGCGGACCTAACTTATATTCCAGCACGGTACAAAGCCCAACTGTTTCTGCCAGCGCTACGTCTGCTATGGCGGGTACTTATACCATAACAGTTACTGATGCTAATGGGTGTGCTGGTACAGCTACTACATCTGTTACTGTCAATACTACACCCTCAATTACAGCTACCTCTCCTGC
>JBEKEO010000052.1:0-16636 GCA_050013795.1 Bacteroidales bacterium | reverse complement strand
ATTTCCGCAATTCTCGTCGATAATAAAATTAGGATCAATTTTCACTCCTTTTTTTTCAAGCCAGTCTTCAAAGCCTGTATATACAGAAGCTCCCGTTGATTTCTGAAGATTTCCTGCAACCCTGCTCAATGCCATATAAAGGCTTTTACCTGTGGCAAGATAGTCATCCAGTTTCTTTAAGTAAACGGGCTTAACAGTATCTTTAGGATACACCATTACAAGCGTTTTATATTTACTCAGATTTACTGAAGAATCTTTCAGGTTAACGGGTTCAACATCGTATAAAACAGAAAGTGCCTGCAGCGTTTGCACCATCGAATTCAAAGAGGTTTCGCCATGTCCTTCAAGAAAACCTATTTTAAGCTTGTTGCTGATGGTCATCTTTTTAATGCTTGTAGAAAGACTGTATTCCATAGCGGCACCGGGCTTAATAAAAGGAATTACTTCTTTCCTGTCGCCATAACGAAGCACTGCGCCCATAAAAGCTTTTTGTTGCTTCACCTGGTCTTTCTCCCTCACGTTTATCAATACAGGACTAATTCCTTCCTGGTTTGCTTTCTGCTCGGCATTATCATCCTTGTTAGGGTTTACAAATTCGTACATCACTTTTCCATTCGAACGGTTGGAATATTCGATAAGTTCGTCTTTGAAATCACGACGTAGCGAAGAAAAATCGGAAGGTAACTCTTCGCTTATATAAGCGGTAACTGTTACGGTCTGCTTTAAAGAATCAAGGATATCTTTGGTCGCCTTGCTTAAAGTAAAACGTTTGTCGGCAGTAAAGTCGAGGCGTAGGAAAAACCTGTCGGATAAAATATTCAATAAAATCAACACCCCGATAACTAAAGAAATATATGTGATAACTGATTTCTTGTTTTTCATATACATTAATTTATTAAGTTAATTACAAATTACCCATATTAATTAGCCTGTGTTTTCTTTACCAATGCAAGCTCGGTTCCTATTAATCCAATCAGAATAAGTGAAGCAAAATAGATGATGTCCTTTGAATCAATTACTCCTCTCGACATGGAATCATAATGTGTTTGCAGGCTCAGATAACTAAATATAGTATTCATGAATCCGCCCATGCTGCTTCCAATCAAACCGAATATCAGATGAAAGAAGATACCTATGAATAAAGCCATCAAGAATGAAACTATCTGGTTGTTGGTGATACTGCTTGCAAAAAGTCCAATACTGATATATGAAGCGCTCATCAGCAATAAGCCAAGATAACCCATCCACACCGCACCATGATCAATCTTGCCAATGCTTGCAACGGTTATATAGTAAGGAATGGTTAATGCCAGTGTAATAGCTATAAGCAGGAATGCTGCAAGGAATTTACCAAAGATGATCTGCCAGTAGCTTACAGGCTTTGTAATAAGCAATTCAATGGTTCCGGATTTCTTTTCATCAGCCAGTAAACCCATCGTAATAGCAGGGATGAAAAAGAAAAGCGTCCAAAAAGCTATGTTAAAGAATGATTGCAAACTTGCCTGGTTGACAAGAAAAACATCACTTCCGAAAAGCCAGGTAAAGAACCCGCTGAAGCCAAGGAACAGAACAATCATTACATAAGCCATTAACGAATCGAAAAATGACCGAAGCTCTTTCTTTGCGATGATCCATATTTTTTTCATCTCATTAAATTTTATAAGTTATTAATTCTTTATAGTTAATTCCCTGAACACTTCTTCAAGTTTGCGTTCAATAGGCGTCATTTCTGTAAGCGCCCATCCACGCTCAACACAAAGTTTGAAAATGGAGCGTCTTGATGTTGTGTATGCCCTGCTCATTATCTCATACGAATTAGTATAGCTTGGCAATGGGTCAACCATTTCAACAGTATCCAGTTTTTGCAGCGCCATGAAAACTTCATTCTTATCGCCATCTTCAATGGTGACTTTTAATATTTCTTTTTTCTGCGCTTGTTTTCTTAAGTCGTTGGAAGTGCCGTCGGCAACAAGTTTACCGCTGTTAATAATAATGATCCTGTCGCAGGTGGCTTCTACTTCAGCAAGAATATGGGAGCAAAATATTACAGTTTTTTCCTTACCTATTTTTTTGATAAGCTCTCTTATTTCAACTATCTGGTTAGGGTCAAGGCCTGAAGTAGGTTCATCCAGTATCAGCACTTCGGGATTATGAATAAGAGCCTGAGCCAATCCCACCCTTTGCTGATAACCTTTTGAAAGCTCGCCTATCTTTTTATATTTCTCCTGCGTCAATCCGCAATCCTGTATCATTTCATATATGCGTTCCTTAATCTTGGCTTTGGGAACATCCTGTAATTCGGCTACGAATTTCAGGTAATCAATCACCGGCATATCTTTATAAAGAGGGTTGGTTTCAGGCAAGTACCCTATATGCATTTTTACATTTTCGGGTTTTTCGCGCACTGAAACTCCGCCAATCTTTACATCGCCTTCGTCGGGCGACATAAAGCATGTGATTATTTTCATGGTGGTGGTTTTCCCTGCACCATTGGGTCCAAGGAAGCCGACAATTTCCCCTGTATTCACTTTAAAGGAAACGCTGTCAACGGCTTTTTGCAAGCCATAGCTACGGCTAATGTTTTCAACACTTACTTCCATAATGGGTATCGGTTAAAAAAACAATATTATTTTTTGCGGGGACAAAATTATTTTATAGAAAATTTTTATAAAATAGCTTTAACAAAGTTTAACATTTATTAAAAGCCTTTAACAGGCATGCTTTGTTGGCGAATGTATATAAAAATTGGCTTATTGAGCAATGCTGCTTATGAAATAATTTCTTTAGCCTGATGATTATTTGAATCAGAAAACAGGTTTATTTCACTTCAACTTTCCAGTCGTTTAAATAATAAGTGTGGACTTCGGTTTCTATATCATCAATTATTAAAGCTGTTACTTCAACGGCAACGCCAACCGATAATATAACCAATAAGGCAATAATTTCACCTTTCCCATTGCCAACATGAATATGACCGCCTCCGCCATGATGTATATGGCCGGTAGCATAATGAACAGGGCCTTCGGAATGATACACATGACCGGAAAGATTAGCTGATACATTTATTGAAAAATCAATATTGCCGTTAGCATCCTTAAATGCATTCATATCCTTGCGGGCAAATGTAAATGATTCAATGTCGTTATAATTAACGGCTTTGTTTACCTGCCCATTTAATGTTGTTTCCACTATTCTGCAGAACAATGAATCGTAAGCTGTTCTGCCGCTTTCAGAGGGTATTATGGAATCGATAATATAATCCTTGTATTTCAATGAATCCTTTAGTTCCATTCTTAATATTGCTTTGTTAGTATAGGTAGTAGTGTAATCGTAGCCTGATAAATATATTGAATCGGGGCCCATGTCATCAACTTCCCAAAGGTTTTGGCGAATGTAGTTATTGGTTTTATATACATGTTCCCAGTCTTTATATTTATACTCTTCTCCTTTTAAAGTAATGCCAATTACTTTGCCCTTGGTGATAACTGCTTTTTCATTGCCTTTATGCAAAATTATATCCTGAGCATAGGATGCAACAGCAAAAGTTAATAATGCTGTTAAAAGAATAAAGTGTTTTTTCATGATTTTGGTGATTGAATGGTTTGGCAGTATAAAAATAACAAAAACTATACCATTCCGAATTTGTATGGGGAAACTTTGCTGCAAATGCGTGATTGTCACTTTCACGTGCGTGTTTGCTACTTTCACGTGCGTGTTTGCTACTTTCACGTGCGTGCTTGTCACTTTCACGTGCGTGCTTGTCACTTTCACGTGCATGCTTGTCACTTTCACGTGCGTGCTTGTCACTTTCACGTGCGTGTTTGTTACTTTCACGTGCGTGTTTGTTACTTTCACGATTGAGTTTTACACATACTCAACTCAGATTGGCACATTCTCAGTCATTCACACCACCTAAAGAACTTGCATCCTGCCATCTCGCTTAGCAGCAATCCAAGCCACATGACAGGTTAGAGGCATAATATTTTGTTTTATTGTTTGTTTGCGGAAGTCCTGTACTTTTGTAAAAAATTATATCCATTGACAGTAAAACTTAATGAATTACCTCAATCAGCCAAGCTTGCGGAAAAAGGCAGCAAAAAGCTATTCGCCCACCTGAAAAAGAATACCCCTAACGACCTTGATATTAAAGCAAAAGAGTTTCACGAAAAGGCTTTCCTTGATATTGATTGCCTTGATTGTGCCAATTGCTGCAAAAATATCAGTCCGATGATAACGGATAAGGATATCGAGAGGATTGCAAAGTTTTTAAAGATTCGGCCATCAGCGTTTACAGAAAAGTATCTTCACATGGATGAAGATAACGATTATGTTTTTAATTCATCGCCCTGTCCTTTTCTTGATAATGACAATTATTGTAAAGTGTATGATGTCCGACCTAAAGCCTGTTCCGAATATCCGCATACCAACAGGAAGCGCTTTGTTCAAATCCTCGGCATTACTTTAAAGAACACTTTTATTTGCCCTGCTGCATACGAAGTGGTGGAAAAGCTGAAAGAAAAATATAAATAAAGAAGGGTTTTTAATCATAGAACTTCCAAGAAACGCCGAATTTCAGAGCCATGTCGGCCTTGGGATAATTGGGAATCATGATATAATTATATCCCATAAAATATGAATTGGCATGTTCTAATTTCAAAAACAATCTTGCACGCTTAATCCTTATATTAATAAAAGCATCCAAATAAGGATAATTAGCACTTTTGTAATTATACTGCTGGTAAAATTCCCTTGTGGCAGGCATCCATGCAAGAGGGGTGTAACTGCTAAAATAAGTCATCTCAACACCAATTTGGAACATTAATGCTTTTTTAAAAAAGAAATGATTATATGACAAAGCATTATTAGACATTAATTCAGGCATCCTTATCAAATTTTTTTCAGGTGTTTTCTGGTAAACTATATTATTAGCCAGTTCCCAGCTTCTCCATCTGAAGTTCTTTTTAAAGCCAAATTGCCCGACTACGGAATTAATGTTGTACTGGCTTGGCATAGCGTAGTTATTATAATAAATAATATCTTTAACATTAAAGACTGCAGCATAAACATCGAGATTGTTGTAATGATAGAATAATCGGGCAGTCTGTGTAAAAGTGGGATTAAAACTCAGATTCCACGAAAAACTGTTACCAGTATAGTACCTGTCGAACCATGCAGGCGACTGCCTGATCACATCACCTTTGACACCAATATAACCAGCTTTTGTTGAATCAGCATTGTGATAAGTAGCTATCATACCGCTTGCCTCATAATCGCCCTGATTATATCCTTTGAGAATATAAAAAGCATTTGCAGAAGCTTCCAGTTCATCTCCTATTCTAAGTATTGCAGAAGCCTGAGGAATTATTGATGATAAAGTTGTTGTTATTGAATCCTTGTTCAACTTAGGATATAAATTATTATACAACTTTGAATACTTTTCTTTTACTCTCAACCTAAGAATAAAATGCTGGCAGTTACAATCGCTCAGGTACTTAATATTCGACCATTCAAAAGTGTTTTCAAAAGTTCTTACATGAATGGAATCCCTAGTATCAATTGAATCAAGTTTGGGTGCAGGATAAAATCCTGATGTTGGAGCGACATCATAATACATGTACGACTGGTTCTTGAATAATAAGCTGTATGATATGCGTCCAAAGCCAAAATAAGGTTTTTCCGTTTTTGAGCTATCAACTACTTTTCCGCCGCCAAAACCAAGAAAAAAATACTGTTTAATATAAAATCCCGATTCTTTAATCCTGTTTTGAGTGCTGTCATTACTGTTAAAATTAGTGTGTATCAACGACCTATCGCTAATATAATTTTGAGTAAATTCCGAGTCATTCTGCAAACCCCCGTTTTCATCAACTTTCATACGGTTGTAAAAATAATTTCCAAGTACTACGTAACGTTTGTTCTTTGTAGAATAATTCCCTGTTATGATGACAAAAGCGTCGTTCGATATTTGTTGCACATATTCTCCGATAGAATGAATCAATTTATAGTCAACGGCAAGATTAAGGTTTTTCTTGAAGTTTCTTGTAAACATCACATCGAAAAATTGTTCCCTTTTTGGTCCCATCACAAGAGAGGCCTCTACAATAGGCCTATTAACATTGAAATAACATGCGTTTTCATTGGTGAGAAAATAACCTTCAAAATATTTGCGCGAAGAAACGAAGTCAAAATCATATTTTGAATCAAATACAAGATCCCTGTATGCAAGTCCCACATTGGAAAATCCAGCTGTGAACGGATGATATTCATTTAGATATCCATGTTTTTGAAAACCATCAATACTAACTGTATCAATATGGGCGGCGCCTTTGGTAAAGTGTTTGTATCCAAATTGATCCTCATTCATTTGCAATAGAACAAGCGTATCGTTATGAGGTTTACTCTTAGTAGTATCTTTATTTTGTGCAAAGAGATCGGTGCTGCAAATTATTGCAGTTAGTACAAAAAAGTAAGATAATATATTAGTATGAATCTTCATTAAGGAAGATTAAATGCTTCAAAAATACTAATAATATTAATAGAAACCGGGAGTTAACTTTTTTTAAGAAAAGTTTTCATTATCTGTAAATCCTTACTAAACCAATGGTTTAGCCCAAGCAATCTTTTCTTGTACAAACTCTATGATATTATTGTTTATTTATTTACCCATCTTCAGTACCGACCTGAAATATACTTTTGCAGTCATCATTTTCTCATAAGCTTGAGCAGCTTTCTCAAGCGGAAATACTTCTATCATCGGAACTACTTTTGTAAGCATACTGAATTGAATGGCTTCTTCAATATTTCCGCTAACAAAACCTTTCACAGAACGTTGTCCTCCTAACATCACATAAGCAGGAATCTGGAGCATATCGCCTGCGCCGGTAACAATAATTGCCTGTCCGTTTCTCCCTAATCCGGGAATCAGTGTTGATATTGCTTTGGCACTGGGCGCAGTGCAAAGAATAACAGTTGCACCGCCAAGTTTAATCAGTTCTTTTACTGCATCAACAGCATCTGTATCAATATAAATGTGAGCCCCTAATTTATATGCTAATTGTTCCTTTTCCTTTCCTCGAGATAAAACTACAGTCTTAAATCCCATTTTCACCGCATATTGAACAGCCAGATGACCAAGCCCTCCAAGTCCATGTATAGCCACAATATCCCCAGCTTTTGCATGGCTTTCCTTTAAAGCACCGAAAGTGGTGCGTCCTGCACAAAGCAAGGGTGCAGCATCCACCGAAGCCAATTCATCAGGAATGCTTACTATTACTTCATTGTGAGCAATCATATATTCTGCATAACCGCCATCAATATGCAGTCCGGTAGTTAGCGACTTCTCGCAGGCGCCAAAATTTCCTTTACGGCAAGCGCTGCAATCAAAACAATGTCCACCGTGCCAACCAACGCCTACTCTTTGACCGACTTTCCATCTTTTAATCTGAGAACCGATTTTATCAACTATTCCTACCACTTCATGCCCGGGAACAATAGGGTATTTTATACCCGGCATATGACCTTCTTTTGCCATAGCATCACCATGACAAATACCACATGCTTCTATTTTTATTAAAACTTCGTTAATCTTTGGTTCAGGAATTTCTTTCTGAACAAGTTCAAATTCACCGCCGGGCGAACTCACCTGTATTGCTCTCATCATCTTCATAGGTTTATATTTCAGGATTTATTTTTAAAGAAAAACATTAAGGATGTAAAAATAAGTTTTATTAGTTAAATCGAAAAAATGATTAATGTTAAAAGTTTTTAATCGACTATTCTTAAGAAGCATAAGAAGCAGTTGAATAAGATACATTAATAAATATTAAATGCAACACAAAACATAATTCTTTAGTAAAATGATTATTCGAATGAAAAAAATACAATAAATTCAAAAGTCACTAAAAATGAATGCGGTAAAATGAAAGGAGATTAAAAAAATGACTTTATCAGATTTTTCTAATTGTAATGAAATTTTTAATAAATTATTATGTAGATATAATAGATAATTTATATCTTTACATCATTAAAAAAAGATATTTGATTTATGAAAGCACAAAAATATATTCTTTTGATAATTTTCATAATGTTATCGCAATTAGTAAAATCCCAGATGGGTTTTCATAATAATGGTTTGAAGATAACAATAGATTCAGGGGCGTATGTGAATGTCGTAGATTTTACGGATAGTATAGTAGGAGATAGTGAAGGGACAATAGATCTTTCAGGCACGCTGAGAATAAAGGGTAACATGACAAATAATTCCACAGAACATGTTTTTATAAATATACCGGCAGTTCCCGAAGGCAAAATTATTTTAGACAGTACGAATCAAACGATAAAGGGAATCACGCCCATATATTTTGAGAACCTTAAAATAATAAATGCAACGAAAACGTTATCGTTAGACACCTGTCAGGTAAAAGGAATTTTCACTGTAGACGGAGTGATGGATTTAAACCAAAACAGGCTAATACTTTATAATGGAACCCCCGGAGCAATTAATTACCAAAGCGGATTTTTAAAGAGTGAAACACCACCAACAGAAACCACCCCTCATAGTGGCTTAGGAGAAATAGAATGGAAGATAGGATCAAATATTAACACATATAGTGTGCCATTTGGTTCTGGAGCCGGCGGCAATGATCTGAATTTTGTACTTGAGACAAAATCAGCAGCAAGCCCAAGCAGTGGTTCAATTGTATTTGCCACATATCCGACCGATATATACAACGCTCCCTATCCCCCGGAAATATCATCACTTGATACATTTGCACCGGAAATGGCAGATCGCTATTGGGAACTTCAGCCACTATATACAACGAAGCCGGATGTAGTATTAAATTTTAAATATACAGCAACAGATGTAGACAAGCCATATATGAATGAATCATTTCTGGAAGCCATTCGTTATAATGATGTTCGGAATACATGGTTAGATATGCCCATGACAGGCATATGTAATGTGGCAGATAAGGTTGTCACCACTCCTTCCAGTCCGATAATAACAGGAGCGAATTTATACACATGGTGGGCACTGAGCGAATTTGAATTTAAAATACCGAATGCCTTCATACCAGTTGAAGGCCCCGGGGAAAAGAATGGAGTATTTTTAGCAGGATATAATATAGAGATATTTAACAGGTGGGATCAGAAAATATATAGTGGCACGGCAGGGTGGAACGGAAAAATAGACGATACGGGAAGTATGGTAAGTCCGGGCACATATTTTTATACAGCCCAAATACCTGTAAATAACAATCAAATGGCAACGATAAAAGGTGTAATAACGCTTATTGCACCAAAATAAATTTATGATGAGAACTTTCAGAGTAGCGGCGATTGCTTGTGTATTAAGCGTAATAGCAATATTCAATGCCAGATCACAGAATCAGAATGTTTCAATTAATAATACAGGAAGTCTGGCAGATCCTTCGGCTATCCTTGATGTAAGCAGTGGGAATAAAGGTATGCTGATACCACGTGTCAGTTTGCAATCCACAACAGATGTAACTACCATCCCTTCCCCCGCAGTTTCATTGTTGGTTTTCAACACAAATGCTGCAATGACAGGAGGATCAGAGGGATTTTGGTATTATAATGGGACCAGGTGGGTTCAGACATTAGGAGTAGCAGGAGCGACAGGTCCGACAGGAGCAAACGGCACAAATGGAACAAATGGAGCCACGGGACCAACCGGTGCTACCGGAATAGGTACGACAGGAGCAACTGGTCCTACGGGAGCAACGGGAAGTGGAATGGGACCAACAGGACCTACGGGAAGTAATGGAACTAATGGTGTCACGGGAGCAACTGGTCCGACAGGAGCAACGGGAAGTGGAATGGGACCAACAGGTCCAACCGGTGCTACCGGAACAGGCACCACAGGAGCTACGGGTCCAACAGGACCTACAGGTGTTACCGGAACAGGTACAGCAGGTGCTACTGGCCCAACAGGGCCTACAGGAAGTGGAATGGGCCCAACAGGACCTACTGGTAATAATGGAGCCAATGGAGTCACAGGAGCAACAGGAGCAAACGGAAGTAATGGAGCAACAGGTTCAACTGGAGCCACAGGAGTAACAGGACCCACTGGAACATTTTCTAATAATGCATGGCTAACTCTTGGCAATGCAGGCACTGTATCAGGAACAAATTTCCTTGGTACTACTGATGATATTGCATTGCAATTTAGAATTGATAATAATCAGGCGGGTTTTTTACACAGAACAAATTGCCTGACATCATTTGGATATAGTGCAGGTTTTGGAAACACTGGTGCTTTTAATACTGCCATTGGAGCTTATGCTTTCAGTAATAATATCTCCGGCACTTCCAATACAGTTGTTGGTATGGATGCTAATATATATTTTGGCGCTGGCACTGGAAATACTGCTATTGGAATGTATACTCTTGAAGGTGATAATACTCCTTCAAATAATACCGGTGGTTATAATACCGCCGTGGGATATGCTGCTGGCAGTGGATTTAATGTCACACCAAATTATTTGCATGTATCAACCGGAAGTTATAATACATTTTTAGGATATGGCAGTGCGTCATCTGCTCCTGGTTTTTCGAATGCTTCAGCGATTGGAGCATATTCAGAAGTGGGAGCCAGTAATGCACTTGTACTTGGAAGTATCAGTGGTGTAAATACTGCCACTGTTTCTACCAATGTTGGTATAGGAACAATGACTCCAGGTTATGTTCTTGATGCCGAAGGTGCTTCAAGCGGAACTTCGGTAATTTATGGTTCTAATTCAACTGGAGCAACAAGTGGTTCTGCCGGTGTATATGGAGTAAACAGCACTTATGGTTTTGGCGAATTAGGTTATTATAGCTCTACATATGGTGGTATTGGAGCTTATGGCAATTCCGGTACTAATGGTACATACGGTGTTTTAGGCAGATATAGTGCTACTGAATATGGCTATCTTGGTAGTGCTTCTTATGGAGTTTATTATGCTGGAGGACTTGCAGGATCTGGTACTAAAAGCGCAATTGTAAGAACAGAAGATGGGCCTAAAGCTGTATATTGTCAGGAATCACCAGGAAACTGGTTCGAGGATTTTGGAACTGCTATTATTTCCGATGGCAAAGCAACAGTGCAGGTTGTAAGCGATTTTCTCCAAACAGTTACTATTAATGAAGAGCATCCTATGATGGTTTTTATCACTCCAAATGATAAAATCGGAGAATGGTGGGTTAATGACAACACCAAAGAATTTACTCTTTATGCTCCTGATGCTCCAAATGGAGCTAAATTCAATTATAGGATAGTCGCCAAGAGAAAAGGATTTGAAGATATAAGGCTTCTTCCTGTACCTGAATCATATACTGACCATTTCTTATATCCCGATATTAAAGATGTGCCCGAAGAATACCGTGTAAAGTGGATACTAATGGCAGATAATATAAAAGAAGAATGGTTGAATTATCTTACTCCTGAACAAAAAGAATCGTTGAACGGTGAAAATAAAAAAGAGAACAAGGAAGCACTAAAATCAGATATTAAAAAATTAAAACAGCAATTGAGAAAAGAATCGAAGAGAAAGTGAAAATAACACAATAAAGAAAAATACAAACCAATCATATTAATATTTTACATTATGAAAACTTTCAGATTACTAGCAATTGCATGTGTACTAAGTACCATGGCAATATTCAATGCCCGATCACAAAATCAGAATGTTTCAATTAATAATACAGGAAGTCTGGCAGATCCTTCAGCTATCCTTGATGTAAGCAGTGGGAATAAAGGTATGCTGATACCAAGGGTAAGTTTGCAATCCACAACAGATGTAACTACCATCCCTTCCCCCGCAGTTTCATTGTTGGTTTTCAACACAAATGCTGCAATGACAGGAGGATCAGTGGGATTTTGGTATTTTAATGGAACCAGGTGGGTTCAAACATTAGGAGTTGCAGGAGCGACAGGTCCGACAGGAGCAAACGGCACAAACGGCACAAATGGGACAAATGGAGCCACGGGACCAACAGGCGCTACCGGAGCAGGAGCCACAGGAGCAACGGGAGCTACCGGCGCTACAGGAGTAAACGGCAATGATGGAGCAACAGGAGCTACAGGCTCAACAGGGGCAGGAGCAACGGGAGCCACAGGCCCAACAGGCGCTGACGGTACTACAGGTCCTACTGGATTTGGAGTAGGCCCGACTGGTCCAACAGGTGCTGACGGTGCAACAGGTGCATCAGGTGCTGACGGTATAACAGGTCCATCAGGTGTTGATGGTACTACAGGAGCAACAGGAGCACCAGGCCCGGTAGGTTGTGCTACTGTCAATGATGTTATTAAATCAAACGGAGCTTCTGCTGTGTGCAGTCAAATTGTTGATGATGGCACTACTGTTTGGATTAATGCAGGCGCCACACCAACAGGAAATGGAAAGCTTAATGTTTCAAGTCCATCTACAACGGCAGGTGATTTTGCTATAGGAGGAGCTGCCTCTGGCGCAGGAGTATATGGAATTTTGGGCACTTCAACTTCTGCCACTGGCATGGGTGTTTATGGCTTTAATTCGAATGCAAGCGGAACAGGTGTTATAGGTGCAGGAAATGGTATTGGAGCTTCCTATTTAGTGGGAGGCAGTGGTGGTGCTTTCTCAAGTACTAATGTAGGAGTTTATGGTTATGGAAACAATACTGCTGCCAGCAAAGGTGTATATGGGCAAACGGACAATGCTACAGGAGACGGTGTGTTTGCAATTAATAATGCTGCTTCAGGTACGGGAACGGGGGATGCCATATATGCCACATCTTCACAAGGTGGTAATGGTTCAACAACTTTTGCTGCTGCTGTTTGGGCAGTACAAAATAATGCAAATGGTGATGGTGTTTATGGAATCAATAATACTGCTGCAGGAGCCGGAACTGGCTCAGGAATTTATGGCTGGACTTATCAAACGGGAGGCGGAGTAGCAAATGCCGGTGTTTGGGGGATGAATATGAATGGCGGAACAGCGGCTGGCCCGGGTGTAGGCGGCTATTATGGAGCAAGCGGAGGAGGAGTAGGTTTTCTGAAATCAGGTGTATCTGGATTTTGTAATTCTTCAATTGCAGGCGGATTAGGGGTAATTGGAGACTGCGATAATGCAACAGGCATTGGTGTTCAAGGGCAATCATCAGGTTCTGGTGATTGTAATGGCGTTATTGGTATAGTAAGCACAAATGGTAATGCGGGGGCAGGTGTTACCGGACAAAATAACTCCACTAATACTACGGGAGGAGATGGCGAAGGAGTATATGGTTCTTCATCAGTGTCTTCTGTTACTATATATTTAAATGCTGCAGTTGAAGGTATTACTACTAAAAATAATACAGCTTATTATGATGCTTTTTATGGTGTTGGAAATGTAGTAGCTACAGGTACAAAAAGTGCAGAAGTTCAAACCAGTAAAGGACCCACACTTCTTTATTGTCTGGAAAGCCCTGAAGTTTGGTTTGAAGATTATGGTTCAGGAAAACTTGATAATGGTTATGCAAAAATAAACCTTGATAATCTTTTTCTTGAAACAGTTACTATTAATGAAAAATATCCTATGAAGGTTTTTGTTCAACTTGAGGGGCCCTGTGAAGGAGGCGTTTATGTTATTAAAAAGGATACTTATTTTGAAGTTTATCAGCAGGGAACACAAAAATCTAATGCTGAATTTTCATTCCGTATTTTAGCTAAGCGTAAAGGGAACGAAGATACCCGCTTGGAGATTTCAAAACCACATAAATTAAGGGATTCAAAAGAAATTTCGATATCTCATCCATGTTCCCCCAATATAGATAATATTAATAAGATAATAAATGAGAAACAGAAAAAGATTGATTTTACTATTAAAACCCACATGAATTAAAGAGAACGATAAAAACAATCTTTATCTAAAAAACGCCTAAAAACTCAGAAATAAACTGATAATTCAATAAAGAAAAGCTGTCCATAGGGCAGCTTTTTTTGTTTCGGAACTCCCGCTGTCACATTACTTGCAGTTAATTACACAATAATTGTTGTGTTTATCACAAAGACTGCAGTGTTTTACACAAAGACTACAGTGTTTATCACAAAGACTGCAGTGTTTTACACAAAGACTACAGTGTTTATCACAAAGACTGCAGTGTTTTACACAAAGACTGCAGTGTTTTACACAAAGACTGCAGTGTTTAGCACAAAGACTACAGTGTTTAGCACAAAGACTACAGTGTTTATCACAAAGACTGCAGTGTTTTACACAAAGACTGTAGTGTTTTACACAAAGACTGTAGTGTTTTACACAAAGACTGTAGTGTTTTACACAATAACTGGAGCGTTTTACAAATTCACACCTTTAAATCCTTATTTTTAAATTTATTCGTTAGTAAGGGAAACCGTTTCGTTAACAAACGAAAGCATTTCCACGTTCATTGAAAGCATTTTTATTACAATTAAATGAAATAAAAGAACAGAAGATAAAAATAACCCGTTTTGCAGAAGCGGCGATTCTTTTGTAGTTTTGCGCACTTATTCTTTCTGAATGAATAAATATTGTTTCATATTCCTGATACTTATCATTCCTTTACTTTCAATCTCTCAAAATATCAAAGGTGGATTGATTGCCGGGTTTAATTTAACACAGGTAGATGGCGACCAGTTATATGGTTTTCATAAAATTGGCTTAAATGCGGGAGCCACGGCTATTGTTCCGGTCGGGAAGAAATTTTGTGCAACAATCGAAACAATTTATACCCAGAAAGGCAGTTACCAGTCGCCAAGTGATACCCTGACAAGTCCGCCATATAAGCTGATATTAAATTACGTAGAAGCTCCGGTATTTTTTAGCTATATCGAAAAGGATGTTATTAAAATAGGAGCAGGCTTTTCATGGGGAAGGCTTGTAGATTTCCGGGAATGGGAACATTTAAAAAGGGTTAACTGGACTACTCCTTATGGCCCGTACAGCCCTAACGATTATGATGTGCTGCTTGATTTGCAATTTAAAATACACAGTGGACTGTGGTTTGATGCAAGGTATTTTTATTCAATGACAAAGATCAGGACACGCACATTTGAAAATATTATGGGACAAACATGGACCCGTAAGCAATATAACAACGATATTGCATTCAGACTGATTTATGTTTTTAAAGAAAAACCTTCACCGAAAAAGAAAGACAAAGACGCAAAAAAAATCAAATAAGCATTAATGGCTGTTGCTAAGAAAAATCAGGGTAAAAAAAAGCCTGCTGCCATAATTAAGAATAAAAAGAATGCAGGGAAAAAGAAAAACAGTATTCCTCTTTATATTGTTTCACTTCTTATACTGACGTTTATCGTTTTCTATAATTCTCTTCACAATTTTTTTATAACCAACCTCGACGATTCGCTATATATAGGTGCTGCCGATAACCTGAAACATCTGACTTCGGCAAATATCAGTACTATGTTTGGAACTTTCATTGCCGGAAATTATCATCCACTGGCGATATTATCGCTGGCAATTGATTTCAGCTTTCACGGGCAAAATGCTTTTCCTTATCATTTGATTAACCTCCTGTTCCACCTGGCAAATGTCGCTTTGGTCTTCTGGTTCATTTATCTTTTATTGAATAGGGTAGAAGCGGCCTTTATTGTTGCGCTGTTTTTTGCCATTCACCCTATGCATGTTGAATCGGTTGCATGGATTTCGGAAAGGAAAGACGTGCTGTATACTTTCTTTTTCCTTGCTTCATTGGTTGCTTATCTATTATACATGAAGAATGTAAAGAAGTATGGCTACTATATCTTTTCAATTGTTCTGTTCATTTTATCACTTCTTTCTAAATCAGCAGCAGTGAGCCTTGCACCAATTGTTGTTCTTATTGATTATTATTCCGGTCGTAAGTTTAACTGGAAAATTATAGTTGAAAAAGTTCCTTTCTTCCTGTTATCACTTTTATGTGGTGTACTTGCAATACTTTCTCAAAAAAGCGGAGATGCTCTTAACAATCTTTCTACTGACTTCTCAATAATCGATAGGTTTTTCCTTGTGAGTTATGGCGTAATGTTTTATTTGGTGAAACTGATAGCCCCCATTAATCTTGCTGCTTTTCATTACTATCCTGAAAAGACCGGTGGGATGCTGCCATGGATTTATTATTTTGCACCTTTAGGAATAGCCGCAGTTGTTTTCTTATTCATTAAACTGAAAAAAATAAGGAAAGAACTTATGTTCGGTTTATTGTTTTTCTTCTTCACTATTGTTACTGTGCTCCAATTTCTGCCGGTAGGTTTTGCTATTGTTGCAGAACGATACACCTATGTTCCATATATTGGTTTATTCTTTATTGCGGGGAAATTATATTGCGATTTTACTGATAATAAATTCGGAAACTATTCTAAAAACAGAAGAAATTATATTGTTTTGCTTATAGCAGCTTTTGCTCTTTTCTTTTCGGTTACTTCTTTCGAAAGGAACAAGCAATGGGTGAACGGCATTGTTCTGTTCGATGATATTGTTGCCAAGAATCCTGAAAGAGGTCATGCTTACTGGGCAAGAGGCAATGGTAAGTTCGACCTGAATGATATTAAAGGCGCCCTTGCTGATTTTGAAGATGCCATTAAATACAACCATCGCCCTGCCGTAGTATATAATAACAGAGCTAATTGCTGGTATAT
>JBEKEO010000051.1:0-16688 GCA_050013795.1 Bacteroidales bacterium | reverse complement strand
AAATATAACCCTGATTTATTGGTTTGTATTCCGAATTATATTGGCACTATTGACGACTTGCTCCTGAGTAATGAAATAGCCACAGGTTTAAAAGTAAATAATGATTATTTTTTTCCGTTTAATAATTATTCCTGCTTTAATACAGTTCCTGACGAATTAGCCGGAACAGAAGCATTACTGATTTCTAATCCAAATCGTAATCTGAAAAATTTTAATTCAACAAAAATTAAACTTCCCATTCTGGAGGCAGATAAAAATACGTGTCTTGATAAAATTTCTCTGGATATTTCAAAACTTCAGGAAAATATAACCATTCTCAAAGAATCAAACATATCTGGATATTTTAGAGAAAATTATTATTCACCTATCTTATACTCCAGTGATTATTATATGGATGATTCAAAAAAATATGACATCAATTATAAGGAAGTTAATAAAACGTTTGGTAATAAAGAATACCTGGAAGAGAAAAAACGAAAAATAAATTCTTTACAAGAACAAAATATCAAACAACAGAAAGAATATTTTGAAGAAAGTTTAAAAGATGATTTTTCACTGGTATCATTTGACAACTTTACTTTAAAGCAAAAGGGTCGTGATGATTCAACATCCAATCTGATTTTCTCAGAAACTTTTACTGTTAATGATCTTTTAAGCAAAGCTGGAAACAATTATATTTTTCAGGTAGGGAAATTAATTGGAAGACAGTTGTCATTAGATGATAATGACTCACTGAGAACAATTGATATTTTTCAAGCATATCCACGGACTATTGAAAATACGGTTCAGGTTACATTACCCCAAAATATATCTGTTGAAGGTATAAATACATTAAATACACACATTGATAACGAATCGTGTAGTTTTATATCAACAGCCCAAAAAGAGGGTAACTTATTAACCATACATACTACAAAGACTTTTAAAAAAATATATGATCAAAGCAGTAAATGGCGCAATTATTATGAGGCATTGAAGGCGGCAAGTTCATTCACTCAAAAAAAAATAATTCTGAGTTTAAATAAATAATTTACATCATGAAAAAAGGGATTATACAAAGCGAGTTGCATTTCATATAAATTCATAAGTCAAAATAATTCTTAAATGCATAAACGTTTGTTCTGTATCTTTCTGATTAACATTTTCATTGGAAATGCCGTATCGGTACATGCTCAGAACTATGTGGATTTATTCAGTATAGGAAGCGCTTATTCACCCGATAACAGTTTAAAGAACTCTGAAAATAAAATCAATGTCGGCGAATCGGCAGTAAACCTTAAATTTCCGGTATTGTTAAAGAACAAAGATGTTCTGTTTTTTGGTTTCAATGCCAGTTCATTGACCTTCAACAATCATTATATGACATCCGATGATGAACCTTTTTATTCGGCCGCATTGCAAATAGGATATACAAAACATTGGAACGACAATTGGAGTACTATGCTTGTTGTGATACCAAAAATAAGTTCCGACATGAAGGATGTTACATCCAAAGATTATCAAACAGGGGGATTACTGATATTTACCTATACTAAAAAGGAGAACCTGAAATATAAATTCGGATTATATTATAATCAGGAATGTTTCGGGCCACTATTTGTTCCGATATTAGGAATAAATTGGCAACCAACATATAAGATCAGTGCGTTTGGAAACCTGCCAATTAATTTTACCCTAGATTACAAAATCGGCAAAAGGTTTTCAACAGGAATTTATTTTCAGTCATTAATTGATTCTTATCGCCTGAGTGAAAAATATAACAGCGTTTATTTGCAAAAGAATTCACAGGATGTGTCGTTATTTTTCAATACGTATTTTGCAAAGAATATTGTATTGACCATAAAAGGTGGTCATTCCATAGGGAGCAGTTATTTATTATATAATGAAGGTGACAAGCTCAAAGCAGGGATTTTGTCATTTCAGATAGGGAATAAGCGAACTCCACTGAATGTAAATTTAGATGATGGTTTTATTATTGAAATGAAACTATCGTACAGGATCTTTACGAAATAAAATAAAAGGCTGTCTCAAAAATTCAGAGACAGCCTTTTCAATTTAATTAGAAAACAGTTTATTGAATAATCAGTTTGCTGAAAATATTTGTTTTCTCATTAGTGATTCTGATAATATAAACGCCTTTTGACAAGCTCGACAGGTCGAGTTCTGCCTTGGAATTATCATTGACATTTATAGCATATACTAATTGTCCCTGCAACGTATAAACATTCAATAATGCATGACCGTTAATCCCGTTTACGACCACATTAGTCAAGCCGTTTGAAGGATTAGGATATATCTGTACGGATGCATTGCCGTTGTATTCAACAATTCCCACGCACGAAGAAAAGGTAACATATATGGTATCTGAAGCCGTGCATGCGCCTTTTTTAACGTCAACATAATATCTGAATTTACCATATCCTATTCCGGCGGTATCAACAGTAATAGTTTGGTTAGTTGACCCTGTTGACCAGTTGTAAGAAGTATATCCGGTACCGGCATCAAGTATTATTGAATTTCCGGCACATACTGTGGTATCGGCACCAAGGCTTGGAGTCACAATACTGTCAACCTTCACCACTACATCAGCTGTTGCGCTTCCGCATGAGCCGGAAACAATTACCGTGTAAGTAGTTGTGGTCAGAGGGCTTGCAATAGGGTTGGCAATAGCAGTATCGCTCAAACCCACATTCGGGCTCCATGCATAAGTTGTACCTCCTGTAGCCGTCAACTGCGCACTTCCTCCATAGCAAATAGTGTCATTATTTCCGGCAAATGCTGTAGCGGATGAAGTGAGTGTTAAAACAAATGAAGAATGAATAGTATCACATATTCCGAAAGCAGAAAGCGTAAGATTTACATGTCCGGCACTAATGTCACTTGATCCCGGGTAATAAGTGGGATTTATCAAAGTGTCGTTGCTGAAATGTCCATTGCCGGCGGTTGTCCATGCAATGGAATCATAATTTGCAGCTACTGCATTTATGATATTCAACGTATCCAGGTGGCAGATCGATTGTGCAGGACCTGCATTAGCAGTAGTTAAAGGTGTAATGGTGATCGTAGCTGAATCAGAACCTATAACACCATATCCATTATCAACGGCTACAATATACATTGCAGTGGAGTCAGCGCTGATTATCTGAGTAGTTGCAATTGTTCCCGGATAATTCAGTGTATACCAGTCATAAGTATAAGTATACCCGGTTGCTGAAGCGCCTGCATCAAGAGTATAACTACCGCAACGGGAAACATCAGGTCCAAGATTGACAACAGGTTTGGCAGACAGGGCTATATTATCAATATAAGAATTATTGGCAGTTGTACCGGCAACAGAATCATTATATTTATTAGCAGAAACAAAAGCAATAGTAAAAGTTGTTCCTGCAAATGAAGATAAGTCAAATACTCTTTTTGTAAACGGATCACTGTTTGCTGTAAGAGGGTTAAAATATTTAATTCCTGTATTATCTCTTAAAGTATCAGTACCATTTGCCACAACAGCTAAGTATGTATATTTCGGACCAGAATAATATGTTTGTTTCAGGTCGAATGAAAGGTAAAGGTTGCCTGCAGTAAATGCAGCTGCATTTACCGAACAAACATTAACTTTTGCTATATGATCAGCATAAGAATATGCCTGATGCGGAGTAGTAGTTGTAGATGTTGAGGCCGGCCATGTTCCCTGGGCTCCTCCAGTAAGATCGAAACCATAGGAATTAAAGTTACCGAAGCCGCTTCCGTATAATGCAGTTCCATTGGTACTATTTGTAAAATAATAATATTTAACACCGGATTCAAGGTCGTCATAAAATGGATTGCCCGAAATAGTACCTATTGAATTAACAACTGTTCTTAAGGTGTCATTTGTACGATCTGCATCAGTTGCTAAATCCACCACGACGATACAGTTATAACCCCCCAAAGTGGTAAAGTCAGAAGTCGTTGCAAATGAATAGGTGGCAGTATCTCCTGAATTAACAGGGCCCGGAATAGTTCCACTTATATATGAGGCACCACCATTAATAGAATATTTTACAGGAATATTTGACTGAGAAGCAGTTCCTATATTCATGAACTTAACTGTCACGGTTTCTGAACTTGTCAGTCCACAGCCTGTAACAGGAGCCACCCATTTTAAAGCTGACATATCATCCGGCGGCTGAAGATAAACATTCACTTCATCAATTCCGATATCATCGTTGCCATAATCCGAGGTAGCTTTAAATCTCAAAATTGTAGTCGGGGAAACCGATGTGCCAAGATATACCGTATATTGGGTCCATGCTGTGGCAGTTGTGTACTTTTGTAAAAAAGTATAAGTTGTACCGCCGTTAGTTGACATATATAGCGCAAGTGAGTCTGTGCCTGAAGGATTGATATACCAGAATTTTAGCATTTTTATTCCAACCGTTGAGAAATTCAGGTATGCGTCAAATGTTCCACCACTTCCTGCAGTTGCATCCCATGTATGAAAACGTGCAGAATGAATAGTGCTGTTAGCAGCTGTTGGAGAATACTTACCTCCCCCTGATGTCCAGACAGCTGATACGGTGTCATCGTCTCTTCTCCATGAATTATTCCCTGTTGAAGGGGTATTTATCCAATATGTACTTGGAGCGTCTTTAGTATTCAGTTTATTTATCCACGTTGAATCGAAGCCTTCATAGAACGGTATGGCAGCAAATCCCTGGACATAAATTGTTTTTATTGCAGTATCATTCAGATTATTTTGGTCGCTGGTTGAGTTAGGGTTAAAAGTCCATGATTTAATGTTATAGTAACTACCGACAGTAGTATAATTAAATGTACCAATTGAATCCGGTCCGCTAGTGGCTCCGGTGGCTAAATTTCCGCTCCATGAATAAGGAGTTTGGGCCACTCCGTTTACTGACCACCCAATGCTTGCACTGGTCAATATATTGGTGCCAAAATTTTTAACAGTAACGGCAACTTTTGTCAAACCGGCAGGTATTACTGTTGCAGGGGAATTAATTATAGAAACACCTGCATCAACCGGTAAAGGAGGTGTCCATATAAAAGTTAAACCAGAAGCAGGGAAATCAGTATTACTAAGAGACACGGTTGCTGTGTTATTAGTGCCGGCAGAAGTTGTAGACCAACTGGTAGTAGAAGTTCTGTTGTTGTAATCAGTAGTAGAAGATCCTCTTAAACCAACCTGAACTGTTGTACTTGCTGAATATGTCATTGTACCATACGTTACTTCAACTACATTTGTAGTTTCATATAGTCTGATTTGAAAATTCAAATTGTCAGCTACGGTAGTATTTCTATGGTAATATCTTTTCCACTCTACTACTAAAACTCTATTAGGTGCACTTCCTAATAATGAATAACTCAATTGAGAATTTGTTTGTCCGTACAAGCTTCTACCTAATGCAGAAACTCTGTTTTGGAGAGCAGCAGGTGCAGTTGAAGCGGAGTTAATAGGAGCATTAACTGTCGTTGATTGCATATTAACCGAATCCTGTCCGAATGATATCCAGCCATCAACATTAATACCAAATCTGTTGAAATTGATTCCATTGTAAGTGAAAGTAAAACCAATTGGGAATCCATGTCCTCTGTAAACTGAAGTACTTCCAGCAACTCCTGCTGTTGTAGTATCGTAAAAATATGTTCCTGCAGTAATGGTTGTACTTCCAAGAACAGTACTTGTGGTTAAGGTGTCAAATGTCCCGTTAGCCTGGCTAAATGAGTAGAGTGAAACCTGTGCATAAGAGCTGATTCCCATCAAACCGCATGCGAATAGCAGTAATAATACTTTTTTCATAATTGTTTTGTTTTATAGATGGTTAATTGATTATTTGAGCATAGCAAATATAGAATTTATTTAATAAACAAAAAAAATGAAAATATTTTAATTTTTACTATCCTGAAATTCATTTACAGATTGCATTTGAAGCATTAATAAAATGTTCTGCTTTTTATATCTTATTCTTATAATATTTAGCCAGTCAGAATTCTAATGAGCAGGTTGTTCATATCTAATATTAAAAAAAAAGAAAACTCCAGACAAAACATGTGATTTAAAGGATAAAAAGGGGTCTTGTTTTACGAGTAATCAGTTTATTACCTTTGCTCAAAAGTTAATCAAATATTGCTGAAAAGATTTGCTTTTTGCAGTTTTATTTAGTAACTTTGATAAGTCAAAATCTTAAATAAGGGTACAACAAGATGTTTTTTAAATTTTTACTAAGAATAACTGCCATTACTCTTATTGTTATTCTTCAAATAAGTAAGTTAACGTTAGCCCAGATTCATGTTAATGCAGGTAATGATACGGCTGTTTGTGCTGGCAGTTCGGCTCATTTGCATGCTGTAGCAAGCGGGGGGACTGCACCATATACATACAAGTGGATTCCTGCGACAGGCTTAAGCAGTACAACTGTCAGCAATCCTACCGCCACACCGTCTGTTACCACCACATACACCGTAACAGCAAAAGATGGTAACGGCTTTACAGCTACTGATGCCATTATTGTTACCATCTACCCCAAACCAACAGTGATCATTTCTCCAAACCCGGTATCGGTCTGTATAGGTAGTACTGTTACGTTAACAGCATCGGGTGCGAATACATATATTTGGTCGAATAGTAAATTTACCGATACTATAAAAGTGCATCCTACTTCTGCCATTGTATACACGGTTACTGGCACTAGCGTAAACGGCTGCACCAATACAGCAAGCGTGGCTGTTACGGTGGTATCTTATCCTGTTGCAGGTTTTACTTTCTCACCAAACGATTCGTGTGCAAACACCACTGTTTTTTTTACGAACACATCAACAGGCAGCAGTTTAACTTATCTCTGGAATTTTGGCGATCCTGCTTCCGGGGTGAATAATACTTCGACATTGGCGAACCCCACACATACATTTTCTTCTGCTGTAGGGAATGGTGTACAAAGTTTTACCGTTACAATGGCTGTTACGAGTGCGGGACTTTGTTCCAATTCAATTTCTCATACAGTAACGGTGAAACAATCGCCCGATCCTACGCTTATAGATCCGATGAGCAATTTTAATAATTGCGCCAGTGCTTCCTCAAGCAATCAGGACTTTTTAATTACTGTTCAAAATGCTTCAACCACTAACAACACTTTTTATACAATAATTTGGGGTGATGGCACACCTAACTATGACAATACTGCTTTCTCCTCAACCAATCATACTTATACAACTTTAGGTATCTTTTATTTAATATTCCAGGTTACAGGCGCAAATGGCTGCATTAATTCAGCCACCTATCAGGTAAAGAATATTTCAAATCCGGCTATTTCTTTTGGCAACCCAGGAAATACGCAGGGTTGCGCTCCAAAAACAATTTGCTTCCCCATTACCGGGTATGCCAATAATGATACTTCCACCACTTACAGTATTAATTTTGGAGACGGCTCTCCGACCATAAACATTCCCCGCCCGTTACCTGATTCAATTTGTTATACCTATACTACAACTTCCTGTGGCCAAAACGGAACCGGATGCACAAATTGTTTTGTAGTTACGATGACCGCCATGAATGCCTGTGATACTACCAAAGTCACCACAAGTAATATTAAGATTTACACCAAGCCTATTGCAGTAATCGGTTCGCTGCCCACCGGTTGTGTGAATCAGCCGGTCACTTTTGCCGATAGTTCAATTCTCGGGTTTAATAATTTATGCACCAATAGTGCTTTTTATACATGGAATTTTGGAACAGGCGGTCCTGATACCACTGTAAACTCAACTACTTCGATGGTATATACGTACACTACTTCGGGCACTTATATTGTTACTTTAATAACTGACAATTATTGCCATACGGATACAACCAAAGATACCATTTGCATAAACCCTACACCTGTTGCAAGATTCAGCATCAATGATTCTGTTTTTTGCAGTCCGGATTCCGTCCTTTTCAATAACCTCTCCAGTGCATCGAATCCATGCGGAAATGCAGTATATACATGGACCGTGAACTGTATGAATGATAGCTGCATCAGCCCCTCCTGTGCCGGATATAGTTTTATTCAGGGAACCAATATCAATTCTTATAATCCTGTCATTAAGTTCACACAACCGGGGCATTACACCATACAATTGACTTTCGCCAATAGCTGCAATCCACCCGGAACTTACAGCAAATCTATCCGCGTAGAATCCAAACCCGCCATATCGCTAAATGGGGTACCTACTGGCATCTGCAATGGAGATTCTATAACTCCTTCAGTCGCTTTTACACAATGCTACAGCAATGTTTCTTCTTTTCTATGGTCTTTTCCCGGCGGTAGTCCTGTTTCTTCCACTTCACAGAACCCGGGTACAATAGTTTATAATACTTTAGGCACCTTCAACGTCAGTATAAAAATTACAAACGGATGCGGGGACTCCACCTATACACAGCCAATAATTATTAATCCTGTTCCTTTTATAGCGCCAATCAATACTATTTCTGTCTGTCCGGATTCGCTTATTACTATCGGCAACTTTTCCAGTGCACCACCCGGTGCCATATTTTCCTGGAAAAATAACGATACTCTCATAGGTCTGCCTTTATCCGGCAATGGCAATATTCCTTCATGGAATGCCCCTGCCAATAATACGGGTTCAAATATTACAGGCACCATTACTGTTACTCCATCATTGAACGGATGTCTGGGGACTCCTGTGAACTTTAATATTACGATATATCCTTTACCTAATGTTACTGTTAATTCTCCGGTAATTTGTTTAGGTCAGCCGGCAACACTTACAGCAAGCGGCGCTAATACATATTTCTGGTCAACTTCAGCCACAACAAATCCTATCATTGTTATTCCTGCAAACGATACAACATATATAGTGACCGGGACCAATACAACCACGGGTTGTTCAAAGTCAGATACTAGTTCGGTGATAGTGCATACTGTTCCGATTGCAGCATTTAATAATGACACTTTAGCATGCACGGGTACACTGGTGCAATTCAACAATTCGACAACAGGCGCACAATCCTATTTGTGGGAATTTGGAGATAGTGATACTTCTACCCTGTTCAATCCTGCTCATGCATATTCTAGCCCGGGTAATTATATCATTTATCTTATAGCTACTTCTACCTGCGGAAAGGATTCTATACCCAGTTCAATAAGTGTAATTCAACCGCCAACTCCTGCTTTCACTGTTTCTCCTGTTGATGGCTGTGCTCCTCTTTCTGTTATAATTACAAACCATTCGACCGGGACAAATATTAATTACTTCTGGAACTTTGGAATACCGCCCCCCTCTAATGGAAGTGGACCATTTATTAAGTTATATCCTCAGGGGTATAATGATACGACTTATCATATTACATTAAAAGATAGTAATGCCTGTGGTTCCTTTTTACATACAGATTCTGTTACGGTTTATCCTAAACCTGAAATAAATTTCGGCATGTCGCAGAACTATGGCTGCTCGCCAATAACTGTTCAATTTATTAATATTGTCAATAGTATAGATACATTGATCTGGAATTTTGGTGATGGTTCTCCTGTTCGGATATTGACCAGTTTTAGCGGCATAATATCTCATACATTTACTTATTATGGTACAACTGATACAACATATACAATAACATTAATTGGCATAAATGCATGTGGTAAGGATACGCTTCAGAAAACTTTCACTGTATATCCAAATACTGTTACGGCATTTTTTAACGTGGACACTCTGTCGGGCTGTGTTCCCTTAACAGTTCATTTTACAAATTATTCAACTGGTGGTACGACTTATTCATGGAACTTTGGTGATGGAAACTTTAGTAATTTGCCAGACCCTACACATACGTACACTTCTAGCGGACAATATGTTGTAATGTTGGCAGTTACAAATGGTTGCAGTTATGACACTGTTTATAGTGTTCCGATAAAAGTGTATGCTATCACCGTTCCATATTTCACAATAAAGAAAGACAGCACATGTGAAGGCGACACCGTTTTCTTTATTAATCCTCCGGCCGGCATGATAAGTTATTCCTGGAATTTTGGCGACGGTTCTCCTATAGATTCAAATACTACTCCTTATCATATTTATAACAATCCTGGTATTTATCAGGTAACGTTAACTATAATTAACCAGCATTGCTCTTCTGATACCACTATTCCTGTTTACATCAGATTCAAACCGGCATCCAATTTTACTGTAATTCCTAATATTGGTTGTTCTCCATTGTCAGTTCAATTTAACAATACAACGGACAGTCTTTCCTATAATACATATATCTGGAATTTTAATAATGGCAATACTTCTGTTTTAATTAATCCGGCAGTTCAATCTTTTATTAATAAAAACCATTGTGTCGACACCACTTATCAAGTTTCAATAATTGCCAATAATGATGGTTGCATTGATACTTTTTACTCTTACATAAATGTTCACCCAACACCTTTGAGTAATTTTACTACTTCAGATTCTACGTTTTGTTGTTTTAATCCTCCTAAACAAATTCAGTTTTATCAAGAGACTCCATGTGCTAATTTTTTCCAGTGGTTTGTAAATAATTCAATTATTTCTACAGCGACAAATCCATTAATCTTATTCTCAAATACAGGTGATTATAATGTTAGCCTGGTCGTGTCAAATCAATACAATTGCAGAGATACTTCAACCAAAACTTATATTGTTTACCCTAATTGGAAAAACCAGGTAAGCATATCACCGGCAAGCGGCTGCGAACCCTTGGGCGTGCAGTTTATGTCTTTAACGGACAGCCTTGATTATCTATGGGAATTCGGCGATAGTTCCACATCAACGGAACAAAATGTTTTCTATGTATATACACATGAAGGATTGTATACAGTTCAAATTGATGTAAAAGGCATTGGCGGTTGTGTTGACAGTTTGATATTTCATGATACAATAAATGTTTTCCCAAGGGCAAAAGCAGCATTTACTTATGAGAATATAACAGAACCATCACCTGACAATGGTACGGTTCTTTTCAACAATACTTCACTGGATGCTTCATCTTATATCTGGAATTTCGGAGATGGTACAATGTTTTACGGTTTTGATACAACTCACAGATACTTATATAATAATAATTTTGATGTTATTTTAATAGCAAATAATATATATAATTGCCCCGACACATTCACAGTACACATTAACTTGGATTTTCTAAACGGTTTATATATTCCCAATGCATTTTCACCTGCAAGCACCAATCCGCTGATAAAGAATTTTCAACCGGTTGGTATTGGTCTTGAAACATATCATATTCAGGTATATGATACCTGGGGTAACCTGCTGTGGGAATCTGAAGCTCTGGATGATGAAGGCAGGCCTGCTGAATTTTGGAATGGAGAATTGAAAAATGGCAAAAAACTACCTATGGATGTTTATGTCTGGAAAGCAACTGGTGTTTTTATTAATGGAGAAGTATGGCAGGGAATGGACTATGGTGATGGCAAACCAAAAACATACGGAACAGTTACAATTATTAAGTGATGAATGACCGAAAATGTTTATCAATAATTCTTTTAGTACTACTGTCACACCTTTATGGTGTTAACGGTCAGGATCCTAGTTTCTCACAGTTTTATTTCAATAAATTATATTTTAACCCGGCTTTCTGTGGATTATCCGGTGGTATAGAAGCTAATTTGACTGATCGTATTTTATGGCCAAATATCCCAAGTAAATTCAATACAGAAAAGTTCAGTGCAAATATGGATATTTCAAATATCAATGGTTTGGGAGGTGTTGGAATTATTGCTGTTTCAGATGTTGAAGGTGCGGGAAGCCTGAAAACATCGCAGGTAGGGTTGCCGGTTTCCGCCAGGATCAAAGTGTCAGATAAATGGTTTCTTCAGGCAGGTTTTGCGATCTCTGTTATGCAAAAATCCATTGATTGGGATAACTTTGTTTTTAGTGATCAGTTTGATGAGATGAATGGAATTGTTCGATCCAGCAGCTTTTCTATTCCTAATGTGTCTAAATTAATTTTCCCTGATCTTCAAACCGGTTTTGTTTTTGAGTACCAGCATTCTCCTAATACCGGACATCAAAATTCTTCTTTTAATACGGACAATGCTTCTTATAAATCAGTTGGCAAAAGTAAATGGAGTATGCGTGTAGGCTTTGCTGTTGACCATCTTACCCAACCTGATTTTTCTTTTATTGGCGGGGAATCACTTTTGCCAAGAAAATATACCGGTCATATAGATTTTATTTTCCCCATGAGTTTTGACAGAACATTTATTTTTGCTCCGGCAGTTGTTTTTGAACAGCAAAAAGATATGCGGACCGTTCTTTTAGGGTCTAATATTCTATGGAGAAGCCCGTTCATAGGAATTTGGTATCGCCGTTATGAAAATGCAGATGCAATTGATTTTACTGTTGGAATGAAACTCGGCAGGGCTTTTCATGGGTACATTTCCTATTCTTATGATTGTACTATTTCCGGATTAATGAGAGCAACAGGTGGTTCTCATGAAATTAACCTGGCGTATATGATTGGCAGAAGAATCAGGCTTAAAATGATTCCCTGTCCTGAATTTTAACTATAAATCAAAAATCTAATACTAGGAAATTATTAAGTATTGAATAGTTTTGTTCATTATTAGTGTTTCTGTTCAACACCCTTTTTAGGTTGATTTTGTTGTGGTTTCACCGGTGTTTTTACAGGCACCTGATTTGGCTTTTTCACCGGAGTTGCAGCAGTTCTTTGTTGTATCGTTTTTACATCTTTTAAATTTGTTACCTTAGCTGGTGCAGGTTTCATTTCGGTAGCAGTATTTTTTTGTACCTGAGGTTTGTAAATTTTCATTGTATTATTGCTCAGGTTTTGACGGGGTTTATCATTGCCTTCGTTAACAGTGACCGGGGCAATAAGTTTACCTAGATGTTTTTCAACATCTGCTTTTTCGGGACCTGCATTATATGTCACATTACCGGTAGAACTTACCCGGGTTTTATTTATCACAGTTGTTTTATTAATAATCGTAACATTTTTTGTGTTATTAATATAATAATTAGTGATGTCTGATCTTCCAAAATCCCGACAATTTACAAATGTCCATTGATGATAGGGAACATTGTATCCATATCCATACGGTCCCATTGGTGCCCACCCGTAATAATCATCTGAATATCTCCAGTTAACCCATCCGGGTCCCCATTGATAATCGGGAATCCACATCGGGCCATAAAGAATATCAAAAATCCAGCGACCATAATGAAAAGGTGCCCATCCCCAGGCATAATATGAAACCCATGTCCAGCCTTCATCAGTATATACCCAGTAGCCATTGGAAGCATATGGCGTAAAACCTTGCTCAACATTGGGAACCCATACATATCCATAATTAGCATCTTGTACCCAGTTTCCATAGGGACTTAGTTCATCATAAAAAATCTGGAAACTAACAGGCCATTGTGCAGAAGCTTTTTTCGGTGTCATTAATACACAGATACTAAGCATTAGCAGCAAACTGATTAATTTAATTTTTGTTTTCATAAGTTTATATTTTAAGAAGTTTATTAAATAATTAAAGAAACATATTGGCAAATTTAAATAAATTACATCTTTCTATTTTAAAATATCATAAATCTCTTTTTAGTGATACTTTTATTGAATAATATCAAAGATTGTACCAATCTGTTATTTGACATCAGACTCATTTATTAACAGACTTTTATATAAGTCCCATAAAGATAATAATGTTGAGTTAGCAATTTCAACAGCTAATGATAGATTGATTTTTAGTAAGAAGCGATGCAAAAACACTTTGGAAAAACACAACAACAAATGTCCCCCTTGAACTAAATATATGAAATGAAATATTAATAGATTTTACATTGATATAATATTGGCCTTAAACCGCTAAAATATCAAAGATAGGGACAATATCAAATGCTAAAAGAATCATTAAGCTTATTCTAACCGAATAATTCTATTCTTTTAAAGTAAGTTCTTTAATAATATTAGTTGCTCCGCCATATTTATCAATAAGGAATAAAGCATATTTAATATCAAGACATATAGTTCTTTGATAATTTGCATCAAAAGATATAGTAGCACCGGTCGATTCCATTTTAAGGTCAAATACGATGCCTATTAAGTTTCCGTCACCGTCAATTACCGCGCCTCCTGATACACCTCCAGTAATATCATCATTTGTAATAAAGCATGTATGTATTTTACCATCTGTGGCATATTTCCCGTAATCCTTATTCTGGTATAAAAGCTTTAATTTGCTAGGTACTATAAAATCCGGGTTTTTAGGATCTTCCTTGGCTATCAATTCATCGAGAGTAGTAAAATAATTTAAATTAGTGGTGGAATTAGGATTATAATCAGTTACCTTTCCATAGGTAAGACGCATAGTATTATTGGCATTCGGGTAATATTTTTTATCTTTATTCATCTCCATAATACCCTCAACAAACAAACGATTGCCTTTTATTAACTCAAGTCGGGCATTATTATATGCCACAGAAATTTCCTCGTATTTATTATAAAACGATTCCATTGCTATCCAGCCCGGATCTTTATCCAGTTTTTTATAATCAGGGGTAATCAGAAAATCAAGTATTTTATCTTTGCTGGCAAAGATTGACTGATCATATAATTCATTAACAAAAGCACCAACGTCATTCTTGTATTTTCTCTGAATAGTTGCATAAATATCAGGGTGAAATTCCTTAGGTACATCAGCATAGAACATATTGAGCATAGCTAAACATATCTTTTTATCAGTCGGCATGTTATAACTCTTGAAGAATATTTTTGCATTATAAGTAAGGCTTTGCGACAACCTTGTCATTGCTTCTTCATCTACGTTTAGCTTCGACTGTTTATACAGTTCTTCATAGGTATTGGCATATTTAATAATTTCAATGCCCCTGATAATTGCTTCCCTGTAATACATGTACGGGATAGTATATTTTCCCACATTATCCCAGGCTTTTTCCAAATCACCCAGCGCCTTGCCGTACTTTTCTTTTGACTTGGGGTTGCTATTATACCAAGTGGTAAATGCCTTTTCGATTTCAAGCTTTTTTTCATATACATTCAACTTTTTCAACTGTTCAGTTTGCCCGATGAAATATTTATAATAATTGGAACAGTTTAAATATTTTTCTGCATATTGAATATTCACTTCCGGGCTTGCTTTCATATCTTCAGTCATGATCGAAAGCTTTTTATCACGGATTTTTACAATAGAAGGATTATATTTATCTGTTGCAACTTTTACTCCGTATGAAGCCATGAACCTGTCGGTAGTACCGGGGTATCCCATTGCCATGGCAAATTCATCTTTTTTAATTCCCTTGATAGAAACCGGTAAAAAATGCTTGGGCTTGTAGGGAATATTTTTCTTGGAATAGTCTGCAGGACCGCCATCGGGCGACATATAAACACGGAATAAAGAGAAATCGCCTCCTTCATTTGGCCACATCCAGTTGTCGGTATCTCCGCCAAACTGACCGATGGTTATTGGAGGAGCGCCAACCAACCTAACATCTTTATACGTTTCGGTAACAAACAAATAGTATTCATTGCCTTCAAAGAAAGACAACACCTTCCCGTTATATGTGGTTCCTTTAATAGCAGTTTTTTCAAGTGCGGTACTAATAGAATCTATGATTGCCTGCCGTTGTGTTTCGGGCATTTTATCATTAACATAAGGCAATATTTTACCAGTAACATCTTCAATCCGTATCAGGAAAGTTGCTGATATTTTGTCATTACGGAGCTCTTCAGCTTTTTCCATTGCCCAGAAACCATTGGCCAGATAATCTTTGTCAACAGAACTATGGCTTTGAATATAACCCTCGCCACAGTGATGAGCCGTAAAAAACAAGCCCTCAGCGGATACCATTACTCCAGAACAGCCACCATTATTAAAAGACACTATTGCATCTTTCAAACTGGAGTTGTTAGCACTGTATATTTCTTCTGCTGTAAGATGGCATCCCATTTTTTGCATATCTACATAATTAAGACGATTTATAAGCAAAGGAAGCCACATTCCTTCGTCTGCCTTTACTTTCAGGCTAAGAAAGAGCGAAGAAACCAAGAATACTAATAATATTTTTTTATTCATAACAAATAATTTTTATTGATTACAGAATCAAATTTTTTAACGTACAAATATACAGAATTTATTTAATCACAAATTCATGTTAAAATAATAATTACTTAATTGTATTTCAATATTAGTTGGACATTTTTGAGCCTTACTCTGCAAGAGAATGGTTGTGATTGCTTTAAAGATTGGATTATTTATAGTGATTGAATTAAGAACATATTCAATTATTTCCATCATGATGTGCGTTTTTAATTTTTTTAGGTCTTAATTTATGTTTTTAATATTATAATTTAAAATATAAAATGTAGAGCTATTATTTTGGGATAGTGTTATATAATAAAAGAAAAAGAAATAAGTTACATAATTCATATGTTACCCGGTATAAAATAAAATGAGCCTTACTCATGTAAGGCTCATAACTATAAATGTCTTAAATACTGTATAAACTATGCAAGTTTAACATTTACGGCATTTAAATCTTTTTTCCCTTGTTCCAGATCAAAAGTTACATTATCATTCTCCCTGATTCGGTCTTTTAAACCGGATGAATGTACAAAGTATTCTTTACCAGAATCTGCATCTTTAATGAATCCGAATCCTTTCGTTTCATTGTAAAATTTTACT
>JBEKEO010000050.1:0-17162 GCA_050013795.1 Bacteroidales bacterium | reverse complement strand
CAAATCGCCGCCCCTTCCCCTATTACTCCTCAATTAAACATGTCATTCCGAACGAAGTGAGGAATCTCACTTAAAAACTGTATCAAATCATATTTGCCCAATTTCATTTATTCAGGAATTTTAAAAAAGGTATCCGTTTTATCATTTTCTCTTTATCGATCATCATTATCAATAATACCATCAGAAAAGGCAATGCGGGTACCTTATATCTAACCATAGCACCCATTACGGGTGTGATAAGCCCTGTAAGTATGAACATGCAGATAACACCGAAAAGACAGGCATAAAAGATATTGAAATTGATCTGCCTCCTGCTGAAAAAGATTATTGCAAGCGCAAGTACAATCAGTATGATGAAGTTTTCCAAAGCCGCCATTAATGTCAATATAGAATTGGACTCCATGATAAAAGGCCTGAACATGGTAATAAAGAATGCTTGTGGCGCATGTTTAATAAAACTCCAGATATCGGGAGTCAGCACGGGAATATTAATCAGACTACCTGAATTAAGTGAGCGGGCAAGACCAATAAAATCTCGTTGTTTGGTAACAAGTATATCTATAGCATCAAATGCTGGAGAAATACGTTTTATCAACAAGCCCGCAATGATGTATAGAACAAAAACAGTGATGTATTTTAAGAGAATATATTTATTGTTGGTCTTATTAACCCATAAATAAGCAATCATGACAGGAATTATAATCGCCAGCACATAGAATTTAGTGAAATATATCAGGGCAACTGAAAACATTATCCATAATAATGATTTCAAGTTGAATTTTTCAAGTAACTTAATGAAATGATACACTAGCATTCCTAGACCGAAGAACAAAAGTCCTTCTTTCATTACACCTGAACCCCAAAAAATAACCGAAGGCAAAAGGAATATCCCGAATATAAGTTCCTTGCTTTTGTTTAATATAAAACTGATGGCAATTTTATATAGCGCTACAAGTCCTGTCAGCGATAAGAAACAAATAAATACAGTATGAACATTATAATAACCGAATGAGAATATCCTTATCAAAGCATTAAAACGAATAATGGTATGGCTTTCATTATAGATATTGCTTTCATACACCCTGTACCAATTATTCATCACCTTGTAATAATGCGCATCAAAATATGCGCTGTTGTTCCCAATTCCAGTCATCATACTGAAAAAGTCGAGAGGCTTCTTGTACAGGGCATCATACATCACTTTGCTGTCATCAAAATACTTGAAAATGTCCGCAGTTCGGCGGTCTGTATAATAATAGATATATATCAGGCTCATGGCAATGCCTGCAAGTATTTTAATTATGAAGATAATAGAAGTAGTTTTCCTGGATAATCCCTCTGCCCTAAAGAATGGAATCTTCCAAAGGATGACAATAAAAACCAGCGTGTATAATAGTGTTAACAGGTATTCCATAATTGCAATCAAGATTCAAAGATAAGTATTTCTGAAGATTCTATGCTGTTGATAAAAATGCATTTCATTTTTTATGCAGGAAATATTAGTTGATTACTTTTGTTCATTAAATTAACGTTACTATTCATGGTACACAAAACTATAGAAGCCACACCCGAAGCGGCAAAGAAGCTTGGATTATTACCCGAAGAGTATGAAAAAATAAAGAAGGTATTGGGGCGCAATCCTAATTTCACAGAGCTTAGTTTGTATTCAGTAATGTGGTCGGAACATTGTTCTTATAAGAACTCTATTCACTGGCTTAAAACATTGCCAAAGGATGGTCCTCACATGCTTGCAAAAGCAGGAGAAGAAAACGCCGGATTAGTTGATATTGGTGATGGTATAGGTTGTTGTTTTAAAATTGAATCACATAATCATCCTTCTGCCATTGAGCCTTACCAAGGAGCAGCTACAGGAGTAGGCGGCATCAACCGTGATATTTTCACTATGGGTGCCAGGCCAATTGCACAGTTAAATTCGCTTCGTTTCGGTAATATTGATTTAGAGAAAACAAAATGGTTGCTAAAAGGTGTTGTTAAAGGAATTGGCGATTATGGTAATGCTTTCGGTGTTCCTGTAGTTGGCGGCGAAGTTTATTTTGATGATTGCTATAATGTAAACCCATTGGTAAACGCCATGTCTGTGGGGATAGTTAAAGAAGGTGGGGTTGTTTCTGCTACTTCCAAAGGTGCCGGAAACCCTGTTTTTATTGTTGGTTCAAGCACAGGCAAAGATGGCATACATGGAGCAACCTTTGCATCAGAAGATATATCTGAAACTACTTCTGAAAAGCTTCCTTCTGTGCAGGTTGGCGATCCATTTCAGGAAAAACTTTTGCTTGAAGCTTCTCTTGAAGTCATTAAAACGGGCGCTGTAGTGGGTATGCAGGATATGGGAGCAGCAGGTATTATTTGTTCAACTTCCGAAATGTCAGCCAAAGGTGAGCATGGAATGATCATCTGGCTTGATAAAGTTCCATTACGACAGACCGAAATGGAACCTTGGGAAATACTTCTTTCCGAATCGCAGGAGCGTATGCTTGTAATTGTTGAAAAGGGTAGAGAGAAAGATGTTAAGGATGTGTTTGATAAATGGGATCTGAATTGTGTGCAGATTGGGGAGGTTACCAAAGGCGAACGATTAAAATTTCATTGGCATGGTGAACTCGTTGCTGATGTTCCTGCTGAATCACTCGTTCTTGGTGGAGGGGCTCCTGTTTATATCCGCGAATATAAAGAGCCTGCCTATTATGCTCAGACAAAGAAATTTAATATTGATGATGTTAAAGAGCCAAACAACTTAAAAGAAATTGCTTATTTCCTTTTGAAACTGCCATCTATTGCTTCTAAGAAATGGGTTACGGAACAATATGACACTATGGTTGGCACAAAGAATATGACCACTAATTCGGTGTCGGATGCAGCTGTGGTGAACATAAAAGGAACTAATAAAGCCATCGTTCTTACTACCGATTGCAATTCACGTTATGTACATGCAGATCCGGAGATTGGTTGTGCGATAGCTGTTTCAGAAGCCGCTCGTAATATCGTTTGTGCAGGCGGCGAACCCTCTGCTATTACCAATTGCCTTAATTTCGGCAATCCATATCATCCTGAAGTTTACTGGCAATTTGTTGGAGCTATAAAAGGAATGAGTAATGCGTGCCTGAAATTTAAAACTCCAGTTACAGGAGGTAATGTCAGCTTCTACAATCAGACAGCGATGGAAAACCATGTAGAACCTGTTTTCCCTACACCTGTTATTGGAATGTTGGGAATACTTCCTAACAAAAAGTTGCAAATGACAATGGACTTTAAGCAGCAGCATGATAAGATATACTTACTTGGGAGATCACATAATGATATTTCCTGTTCTGAATATCTTTATGCATGGCATAAAGTAAAACTTTCACCACCTCCTTATTTTAACTTAGAAGAAGAATATAAATTGCACCAAACGATTCTCAACCTAATAAAGAAAAGACTTATAAACTCGGCTCACGATGTTTCTGATGGCGGTCTCTTTGTAACTCTTTTCGAATCGGCTATGCACAGGAACCTTGGCTTTGATATTATCACTGATGCTGAAATACGTCTTGATGCTTTTCTGTTTGGCGAAGCGCAGGGAAGGGTTGTTGTTACTGTTACCGAAAAGGATGAAGACGATTTCCTTGAAGTAATGGAAGAAAGTAAAGTCCCTCTGATTATTCTTGGAGAAGTGATAGGTAAAGAAATGCTGATTGATGATGTATCTTTTGGAAAGGTGGAAGATGCTAAGAAGATTTATGAAAATGTTATTCCTGCTTTAATGAAATCATAATACTGTATGAAAAACTATGCAGTTATCACAGGTGCTTCAGGCGGTATTGGTCTTGAACTGGCAAAGCTTCTTGCAAAAGATAAACACAATCTTATACTGATTGCAAGAAGTGAAGATAAGCTGAAAGAAATTAAAACTTCTTTTGAAAAAGATTATGACATCAATGTATTTATAATAGCTATTGATCTTTCTTTACCCGATGCTCCAGCAAAAGTTTTTGAACAATTAAAGAAAGATGATATTACTATTGATATTCTAATAAACAATGCAGGTTTCGGCGATTACGGCGCTTTTGCAGAATGCAATTGGCAGAAGCAAGAGCAAATGATAAATCTTAATATCCTTGCCCTGACAAAACTCACACGTTTATTTCTTCCTACCATGATCAAATCTGGATATGGAAGGATTATGAATGTTGCATCTACAGCAGCTTTTCAACCGGGACCACTAATGTCTGTTTATTACGCTACTAAAGCTTTTGTTCTTTCGTTTACTTATGCGATAGCTAACGAAATCAAAGGAACAGGTGTTACAATAAGCGCATTATGTCCCGGTCCAACGGATACAGGTTTCGTTTCAGCAGCTGCTCTCGAAAATTCAAAGCTATTCAAAATATTTAAACCGAAACCCTCAAATGAAGTTGCTCTGTTTGGTTATAAACGAATGATGAAAGGGAAACTGCTTTCAATCCCCGGTTGTTTGAACAAACTAATGGTTGGGTCAATTCGGTTTTCTCCAAGAAAGTTAGTAACACTGGTAGTTAGAAAAGTTCAGGAAAAAGAACGTATTTAAAAGGTGCAACAAACACCTGTTCCCTGTCTGCAATTAGAATATATTCTGGCAGTCCTCTGACGACTATCCTAATCCCTCACAAACTTTTTTACTTCTACCCTGTTTGCAGCCCTCACTTTCATATAATATACGCCATTGGCTAAATTCGCTATGCTAATTTCAGATTGCACAGAATTAAGCACAGATGAATATAGTAAAGAGCCAGCAACATCATAAAGTTCAATGGATGCATTTTTAAGAGGTAAATCAGAGCAGACATTGATCACATCCTTTGCCGGATTAGGATATATATTAAATAAAGAATTGTCAGCTATTTCGCGAATACCTCCGGGTCCGGGAGTTTCACCAAGATAAGTAAAGCTTGTTGCTGAATCAGTTTTTAGGTTTACTGTCATTTGTGCCAACTCATATCCAACATGATTCGTCCACCACGAATATTGTCTTGTTGTATCAATGCTTCCATAAGAAGCTGTTTCATCTATCCAGCTACTTCCTATCTTTATCCACACACTGTCAATGGCTATAGTGTAATCATTTTTACGAAGACAGCTATATGTTCCAATTCCTAACTTCAGACTGCCATAAGCGTCAATAATGCTTTGAACCTTTGATACTGATTTATATTTAATGGAATCACTAATTAAACTCATATAAAAAGTTGTTTGTTCCACATTATTATTTGTATATGCGGTATTATATGTCGAAGGCAATGCCATTATTTTTTCCGTAGGATTAACATATATTAATGCAAACGAACCTTGTTCAGTACCCGAAAAACCAATAGCAGATAAACTATCTGGACAATTATTCATATAAAAATACGTAGAAGTTGTATCTTTTTTTATTATGCATAAATTGGAACCCGGAAAATTTGTTGCATACGAAGTCCATAGCGGATTTGTGAAAAGCACCGTATCTGTTGTGATCTTATGCGCTGAAGAGAAATCCCAAGTTTGTGAAGCTCCTGCATTACCGGCAGAAGCACGCAATGAGTCATCGTTATACATTATGAATTGTGTTAATGGAGAAGCAACATCGGCTTGAGTTAATGTTATCTGGGCACGGCCATATAACATGCTTCCTGCAAGGACTAAAGTAAATAGTATTTTCTTCATAGTTTTTGGATTTGGTGATTACAAATTTAAATATTTTAAATTTATAATTTGAAATAGTTTACAGAAAACTTAAGCACCTTATATTATTAATCAAACTGTTAAACCGTTCTTAAATCATTATTTAAGCTAACCACAAAGATTACAAAGCATTGCGCTATAAGCACAAAGCTCAAATAAAGTCGTTTCCATATAGCTGAGATGATGTTAGCTATAGCAGAGATGACTTCACCTCTGGCAAAGACTATTCAATTGAAAAGGCAAGGATACTATATTGCCGACAGAAACCTTTCGGCTTCAATGGCAGCCATGCAACCGCTACCAGCAGCCGTAACAGCCTGGCGGTAATAATGGTCCTGTATGTCGCCTGCAGCAAACACCCCTGTAACACTTGTTCTGGTTGAACCGCTTTCGGTTTTAATGTAGCCGTTAGGATGAAGTTCAAGCTTTCCGGCAAAGAGTTCAGAATTGGGTTTATACCCTATCGCAATAAAAATCCCGTCAATATCAAGTTTTGCTTCTTCATTTGTTTTAGTGTTTTTCAAAATAACACCATTCACGGCTTTAATAAAGCCCTCTTCCTTGCCAACAATTTCTATCGGTACACTGTTCCATACCATTTCGATATTGGGAATGGAAAAAACTTTATCCTGCATGGCTTTTGAAGCGCGCAGCTCGTCACGCCTATGTATAAGGTAAACCTTTTTGCATAGGTTGGCAAGATAAGTGGCTTCCTCGGCAGCCGTATCGCCTCCGCCTACAACTGCCACAGTTTTCCCTTTGAAAAAGAAACCATCGCAGGTGGCACATGCCGAAACACCATAACCACCAAACTTGGTTTCGCTTTCAATCCCTAACCACATAGCTGAAGCACCTGTAGCTATTATAACAGTTTCAGCAAGTATTGTTTTACCTTCATCATCCTTCAGGGTAAAAGGTCTTTTTGAAAAATCGACTTCAGCTATACTCCCAAAGCGTATATCCGCTTCGAAACGGATTGCCTGTTTCCATATGTTTTCCATCAGCAAAGGTCCATTAATCCCTTCAGGGAAACCCGGGAAATTATCTATATTGGTAGTGATGGTAAGCTGCCCTCCGGGTTGCATTCCTTGGTAAACAATGGGTTTAAGTCCTGCCCTAGAAGCATATATGGCTGCGGTATATCCTGCAGGTCCAGAACCAATGATAAGGCATTTTGTTTTTTCAGTATTAGCGCTCATTATATATATTTTCTAGAATATTTATTTTGCAATAACTGTATCAAAAGAACATCCATATCCGCCCCAAACGCCAAGTCCACCTCCATTTATATTCGTAGGTATTTGCGAAGGGTTTACAAAAGGATTACCTCCACCATAAACTTCATTTTCGGCGCTTCGCCAGAAATTATATTGAACCTGGTCAATAGTGCAGGTTTTTATAATAATAGTTTCACCTTTTTTATAGTAGGTCGCTTCCGGATCGCTGGTAGGAGAAATATTGGATGAAGGTCCCCTCAATATAGAGAAGGTAAGTGTTTGACCGTTAAAAAACCTGTCTTCATAAACAGAGCCCAATTCAGGAATAAAAATTTTATCTATCGATAATCGCTTTGTAAATATTCTGTAATAATTTCCAGGCTGTGGAGGGTCGGTAAACGTAGCCCAAACATAACCAAGGCTGTCCATGCTGGGTTGAACTTTAAACCATGCGCTGTCAAGCGGAATGGGTGGAGGTATGGTTGTAGTAGCAGTTAATGTTTGACCTTCATCTTTAACTGTAAGCGAATATATTCTTCCTGCAACCCCTTTTATTTTCGTTCCCTTGTATTGTATATAGGGTAAATAATTAGGGTCAAATATTTTAGCCAGTGTGTCAGTAGAAAAGCCATCCGAAACAACAACGGTGGCATCCTGTATGATGAGGCTTGCCAGCATTGCCGAATCAATAGTGCCAAAGAAAGGAAGGCTTTTTGTTAACAAAACAATTGGATAATCATTCAGGTCTATCCATGCCTCAACAACTATTTTTGTTGGTGCATTAGGAATATTTATTTTAATATCTTTTTCGCATGAATACAACATAACAATGACAAATAATCCTGCTGTAATTAATAATGATAATATTTTTTTACTCATGTTAACTTACTAAAATTTAAAATTCCACGTTATCGAAGGCAATATCGGGAAAAGCGAAACTTGTTTTGCCTGCGTTATTATTGTTTCTCCCTGTTCTGTAGTTGGGAAATAAATATAATATGGATTATACCTGTCGTAAACATTGTAAATAGAGAAGTTCCAGCTCGAATGGAATTTCTTGTTCTTGTTTCTTGTGTAAGTTGCGGAAATATCCATCCTATCGTAAGGCGGCATTCTGAATGAATTTATTGTCCCATATTCATCTATTATATTTCCTTCAAGAAAATATCTGGCAACGGGAAGAGTCATGGCATTCCCTGTTGCATAAACAAAGATAGCTGAGAATGTCCATTTGCTGTTAAGCTCGAACGAAAGGATAAGCGAAATATCATTCCTTCTGTCATATTTAGCCCAAAATGTTTGACCAAGATTTATATCGGGAAATTTCATTTGTGTCCATGATAAGGTATAGCCAATCCATCCCGTCCACTTTCCTGTTTTCTTATTGATAAAGAATTCCGCTCCATATGACCATCCCCTGCCAAAAGTAAAATTATTATCTATGTTGTTGTTCACATTATCTTCCGGTTCGGCACCTTCTTTGAATTCAATCTGGTTTTCCATATCTTTATAATAAACTTCCACTGAAGTTTCGAATTCATTGTTTTTGAAATTCCTGAAATACCCCAGCGAATACTGTGTGCCGAATTGAGGTTGTACAATCTCTGTACTTGGCACCCACACATCAATAGGTAAAGAAATATCCGATACTGAAGCAAGATGAATATATTGATAGTTCTGGGTAAAAGAGGCTTTGACCGATGATAATTTATTCAATTCGTAGCGAATACTTAACCTTGGTTCAATATGGTTATATGCTGTAATCTTTTGAAACTTCCCATAATGAATGGTATCTGAAATCACTCCTAATGCATTCTCAATATAACGGTCAAAAGGACCAATAGGTTCAAAAAAAGTATATCGAGCGCCTGCATCTATTTTTATTTTATTGCTTAAGTCATATTCATCATTCACATAAACGGCAACATCATTTGAATATAATTTTACCGGGTTGCCTAAATCAAGACAAACACCGTTGGTTTTGGCTGTTGCATTATCCGGTGAAAATATATGGAATGTGTATGTAGCCCCGAACTTCCCTGTATTTTTCGAATTGGGGAATAAAGTAAAATCGGCTTTGGCATTGTAATCAGTAATACCTGAAATAAGTTTTATTTCATATCCACTCTGATTTGCATCAAATAAAGATTTATAATTGCTGAAAATTAAAGAAGTATTTGAAAAAAGCTTAGGCCCGAAAACATGATTCCACCTGAAAGATACCGTGGAATTTCCCCATGAAATAGTGTTTGTAAAACTTTCATTCTGGTCATTCAGTGCAAAGATATCGCGACCAAGGTAACCGCTTAAAAATATTCTGTCTTTGTCTGATATCCTGTAGTTCACTTTTCCATTTAAATCATAAAAATAATACCCCGTTCCATAGAAAGGTGAAGATTTCTTCACAAATGGTTTGACAAGAAGATCAATATAGGTTCTCCTCGCTGAAATAATAAAAGAACTTGTATCATGCTTAACAGGTCCCTGTATAGTTAATCTTGAAGCAATCAAACCTATTCCGCCATCCACCTGAAGTTTTTTACTGTTCCCTTCTTTCATTGAAATATCCAGGACAGAAGCCAAACGGCCTCCATAATTAGCAGGCATTCCTGCTTTTGTCAGGTCAATGTTTTTAACTGCATCAGAATTAAATACCGAAAAAAATCCAAACAGGTGCGATGCATTATAAACAATCGCTTCATCAAGAAGGATAAGGTTTTGATCAGGTCCCCCTCCCCTCACATAAAAACTGCTGTTTCCTTCACCGGCATTCTGCACACCGGGAGTAAGCTGTATTGTTTTCATCACATCCACCTCGCCCATAAATGCAGGGAGTGTCTTTATCTTCTCCACATCCATTTGCACTTTGCCCATATCAATACTTGAAGTATTTTTATCATCTTTCTCACCTGTAATCACTAATTCTTTTTTTGTAATCACCTTTTCCTGCAATGTAGTATTGATCTTCAGATTTTGATTAAGGTTAATCTTATCCGTATCATTATTATATCCTATATAAGAAACAATAAAAGTATATGTTCCTTTTTCAATAGTAAGTGAGAAATAGCCATATTGATTGGTTTGTGTACCTTTCATAGTTTCTTTCACATACACATTTGCACCCATTAAATATTCGCCCGAAGATGCATCTTTAACATACCCGCTTATGGTATATTTTGCTGTTTGCTGTGAATAGCATGTAATACAGCACAGGAAAGCGCTTATAAAAACTAAAAGTATCTTTTTCAATATCACATTCTCTTTCATAAGATCTTATTGGCAAAGAAATTTAAAATCGCTAATATCAAATACTTTTATCTTTATATACCAAAGCAAAATAAAAGAATTTTTGTGAATGCAATCTACATTTTGTTTTATATTTGCATTAATTTTCAGAGTTAATTCGGGGCGTGGCGCAGTTGGCTAGCGTACTTGCATGGGGTGCAAGGGGTCGGAAGTTCGAGTCTTCTCGCCCCGACATAAAAGGACATCCATCTTTTTTGAAGCGGTGTCCTTTTTATTTTCTTGCCTTTTACATGCCAAATTCTTAATGACATATTTAATTTCATTCAATAATTTTACACTTCTCCTATTTAATAAATAACAAAAAAGATGATTGTTCAATTATAAATTAACAAAATTTATACATCTTTTAAGTACTTGATTGCCTATTTGTTAATCAAACTTTTTTTTAAAAACTTAAAAATAATAAAAGAAAAACTTGCATTGAATAAAATTATGATGTAATTTTGTCCTATATTACTGATAGGATTTATTGGATATAATAATAACAAAACTAAATTACTATGAAAACAAAACTATTATTAATCATGTTGGTGCTGTCTTTCATAATGTATGGATACACCACTTCGTCAACAAAAACTTATAAAGTAGATAAACAAAAAACCACGGTAATAGTTAATGGGACTTCCAATCTTCACGATTGGGAAACTAATGTGACTAACTTCGATGGCGAGCTCACTGCGCAAACTAATTCAGATAATTTAATTGAGGGCATTACTTTATTAAATGTAAACTTTTATGCAAAAAGTTTTAACAGTGGCAAATCACTTATGGATAATAAAACGTATGACGCTCTTAAAGCTGACACTTACCCATTAATAAACTTTACCCTTACTTCTGTTACAGATAAAAAACTTATAAATAAGGTGCAGCAGTTTACAGCTTTGGGTTATCTGACAATTGCCGGTGCCACGAAGCCTGTTAGCCTTGTAGCATTAAGTACTATTGGTGCAAACAGCGAAGTTTATTTCCAGGGAACAAAGACAATTGATATGACACAATTTGGAGTCAATCCTCCTACTGCTCTGTTGGGAACTCTTACAACAGGAAAAGACGTAACCATTACATTCAAATTATATTTTTCATAAAATGAGAAAAATAATTAGCAATGCACAGATACAGATGATAATTATTACTTTAAAAAAAGTAATGATGATATTTTCTCCAATTTCATCTGCATTAACTGTTTTTACTAATAATAAAACACTGTCATTTTTTATCCTGTTATTCCTTCTTTCTTTTAATATAACAGCAGATATAAACTCATCTTCAAATGTTGTTTCAGACTATTTGAGCATTAGTATAAATGTAAAAACCAATGTAGATTGCTTTACATGTGATTACATCTCAGAAATCAATGATACTTTGCTTCTGACAAATAACACCATCAATAGCGAGTATCATCTTGAAGGAGGGCAATATTTAATTCCGATAATGCTTATTGACTGTCATAATAGCATCAGGAATAGTAATCTTCAGAATATGCTGAAAGTGGATTCATATCCTCATATCTTAATAAAAATAAATAGCCTGGTTATTAATAAGGAAACAGGAAATAAAGGAAAGGGGATATTATCTGTAAACATAGATGGAATTAACAGAGCCTATTCTGTGTTTTTTAATAATTACTTAAATAAAAATATAATGGTAATAAATGGAAATTTAGCAGTTGATCTGCACGATTTCAGTATTACTCCACCGTCGAAGTTTTTCGGATTGGTCACTGTTGATAAAGTTATCAATATAAATTTTGGATTAAAACTAAAGGTAAACCAACTATGATTTTTTGTATTTAAATAGAGAATCAGAGGTCTATATAATATGTCAAATTCTAATTCAAAAAAATAATTAATAATTAAAATTAAAAAACATGAAAAAAATCATCTTTACTATCGCAGTCAGCATTATCACAACAATGACATTTGCTCAAAATGATAATAATGCCCAATACTTCAATTTAGGTAAAGGCTTTGAAAACCCTAAAATTGATGGCAGTAACTTCACCAAAATTAAAGTTGATGTGGGGGGCGATTTTAATTTAAATTTCCAGTCGCTTAAATCTCATGCAGATTCGGCAATGGTCCCACTTGGAGGCAATCTTAACCTCCCTTTGGCTAATTTAAATATAAATGCTTTTTTAGCTCCCGGAATCAAAGTTAATCTAACCACTTATCTTGCTTCCAGGCATCATACAAACACTTATGTTCAGGGTGGTTATTTATTGGTCGATCAGCTTCCTTTCTTACATTCCGATGTTGCCAATAAAATTATGAAAACAGTAACTTTAAAAGTCGGCATGATGGAACTTAATTATGGTGACGCGCACTTTCGCAGATCAGATAATGCAAGGGTTTTAAATAATCCTTTTATTGGTAATTATATTCTTGACGGGTTTGCTATTTCTCCTGCTGCCGAATTATATTATCGGCCATTGGGTTCTGTAAAAGGACTTTTGCTGATGGGCGGTGTGACCAATTGCGTTACCGATCCAAATGTTGGTTTATACACAGCTGCCGGTACAAGCAATTATACTTATCCTGCAACTCATTATCCTGCATCATACAGCCCTTTAAATTTAGGGAAGATTTTAGGTTATTACTTTAAAGCATCATATGATAAGGAATTTAATAATAACATAAGGATCAGACCATCAATATCCGGATTTATATGTAATAATTCTCCGGGAGGCGCTTTATACAATAGCGACCGTGGGGGTTCTCCTTATGATGAAGTGATGAATAAAAAAAGTCTTGGTTCTTCTGCATACGATGCAACATCAAATGTTACAAACGGGTATTTTGGCCCCGGAAATTATTCAAAGGATCAATCTGTTATGGGTAACTTATTCGTCCGGATTTATAATTTTGAACTTTTCGGGACTTATGAAGTGGCTAAAGGGAATACAGGATTAAACGCTACATATAATGTGGTTCCCTTTACTTTTCAAAATTCTTCAATAGAAGGTGTATATTACTTTGGTAAGCATCACCAATTCGATATTGGAGCAAGATATGCAACAGTTCATAAAGATGCAGTTGGTGGATACGGATTTAATACGGTTACCGACAAATATGCCTTTTCTCCTATTGGCGCTATGACAACAGCGAGACTTCAAACTGTTTTGGGATGGAAATTAACAGATAATATTGTAACTAAAATTGAATATTGTAAACAAACGTATTCAAACTTTATTATTTATGGTACAAGCTCTACTCCATTCTTTGAAGGTATTATGGTTGAAGCAGCAATATCGTTTTAATTGTTTTCATGGTTTAGTTAACCGCCTCGTTATATATCGGGGCGGTTTTTATCTCTTTAATTTTGGGAAGCATTAAACTTAATCTATGAAATTCAGCACCAAAACAAGATATGGAATCAGAACAATGCTTGAGATTGCATTGGATATTAAACATAACGGAGTTTTTCAGTGCAAGTAATGTGAAAAATAATAATAAGACCGGCTCTGTTTTAAGACTCGCTATTGACAAACAAATTGTAACAAATCATAAAGGAAGAATATGGGTTGAGAGGAAGCCGGGTGTTTGAACTAAATTTACATTTACTTAATCAAAAGCATAAAATAGAAAACCTGGTTAAAACACTTGGCAATCGCTTAGAAGATCAATTTAATATTGTTTGACCTGAAGAAAAAAAAATTGAAATCAATTATAAACAACTAAATATTAAAAAAATACTTAACTTTGACGAGATACAAACTAATACGTACTTGTCTTTTTATAAATAACAATTTTTAAAAGATTTTCATGAAAATTAATACAAAAATACGTTATGGATTGAGAACAATGCTAGAGTTGGGGTTGCATGACAATAAAACAGGAATGTTTCAGAAAGATATTGCCATGAACCAGCAATTATCCGAAAAATATCTTGATCCTATTATTGCTGCTCTAAAAACTTCCGGACTGATTACAAATGCGGGAGGCAAAAAAAGCGGATATATTCTTAATAAATCAAAATCGGAAATCACGATTTATGATATTTACAGGGCTTTTGAACCGGAACTTGCAATTATTCATTGTGTTAATAAACCGGTTACTTGTTTTATTTCAAGAATCTGTGTTGCCAATGAATACTGGATGGGACTTAATGATACTATTACAAAATATCTAAAAAACACAACTCTGGATGACATTATAAAAAAGCATCTTAAAATAAAGAAGAGCATAAAAAAAACTAATGATTCTGTCGGGCATTGCAAATAAAACGGCTACAGCAATATGGGCAGCGGCTGATTGCTTCTGCTTACTGCAGAGATTTTATTTTCACACTTTATTTATCCAGCTTTAGCTGCGATGCATCGTGCACAATTATTTCGGGTTTTCCATTAAATACTGATAAAAGACCTATCACATCAATGGTTTTGTTCTCGTACTTGTATACATCGCCAACTATATCAAAGTCTTTTTTTAATATTACTGCCGTAAACGGGTTATCGGGATAGTAACCACCTATATTTATATAAATCATTTTCTCGGTAGTTTTTATCTGGAATACTTTGCCTACCACAGTATCGGGAGTTATATAGTTTTTGGCCTCTTCGGCTTTTATTTTGTGCTGTGCAAATACACTGCTTCCTATAAATAAAAGGAATGCGAAAGAAAGAATGAGGTGTATTTTCATGGTTGTAATTGTCTAATGGATAAATTATTTTTATTATTTTATAAACTTCCTAACTGCAATATTAATAGGATGTAGCTGCAAGCTATGCCAAACGGGGCTTTCTAGTTTATTCCAAATTCCAACTTTACCGTAACCATTGCGATTTTATTTTTTGATGTGGTATTGAATGATTCATCACCATAATAATCATTGCGGCTGCCTTCAGTAAATTCTTCCGAACTGTTTTTAGCCGTTACATCAAAAGTGTTCAATTCTGAATGCTTCAGGTCGCCAAGCACGCAGTTTGAATTAGTTGCAATCAATAAAGCTCTCTTGTGTGCTTCTTCAACAGCTGCTGAAATCATTTTGAGTTTTAACTCATCAAGTTTTGTATAATAATATTCAGTCGATTGCTCAACAAAATTTATTCCCTGGTCAATCAGTTCGCTTACTTCAAGTGAAGTGTTTTCGACCTTTTCCACTTCTTTCGATTCTATTCTGACATTCTGTGTAAGCGTATAACCTTTTATTTTTTGAACCCTTATTCCTTTACTGTTATATACCCAATTATTATCTGATTGAACTGCAACCGGAGAAAATGTAATTTCTTTTTCATGAAGACCTTTTGAAAGCAGATATTTTTTGAAAATTCCCGTATCCTTTTTCAGTTCAGCATAAGCTGTTTTTGTGTCTTTGGCATCTGCCGAAAGATATCCGGTCCATACTATCTGGTCGGAAACAATATCCTGCTTTGCAATGCCGTTAACTTCTATGGTTCTGTTATCCGAATGTGCTTTCTTCCATGAATTGCCCAGTATCATTGCTGCTATGATAATTCCGGCAAAAATTAATATGGTATTAAAATGTTGTTTCATTGTTTTAGTAATTTTTGTTATTGAAAGTGCAAATTTATTTAAAAATTAATCAAAAAAGAGGAATTCATCGTTTAACATATACTTTAACTACTTTACATAACGGGATTGAAGAAATAATAATGCAGAGTTCAGTTTGAGAAGGCAGAATTGAGATTAAGAGTGCTACTTGCCCATAGCTAAGTTGTTTAAGTATTGCTTACATTGGCGTTTGTCGGTCTCCAGTCCTCATTGCCTATTGCATACTGTTGACTACTTATTTCCGTCACCCGTTCCCCTTTTCATCATGTTGCCCATTCATTTCTCAACTTATTCTTTTCAACGCTACATCAAAAGCAAGCCATTGCAAGCAATGCATAATCGTTTTATCCAATCTTTTTAATCACAACTGCTGTTCCATAAGCAAGTACTTCGGTAATTCCCGAAGCAACTTCATTTGCATCGTACTTAAAGGCAATAATTGCATTTGCGCCCATTTCTTCGGCATGTTTCACCATAAGTTCAAAAGCATCGCGCCTGGTTTTTTCGCAAAGTTCAGTATATAAAGTTATATTTCCGCCTGCAAGCGATTGGAACGCTGCGCCTATATTGCCCAATATTGAACGCGAGCGCACAATTATTCCCTTTACTATGCCAAGATTTTTTTCAATGGTATAACCATCAAAACTAAAAGCTGTGGTAATTAATGAATGATCCATAATGATTTTGTTTAGATTTACGGTCAAAGTTATACTATTTTTTTGCTTTCTTGCATTTCCGTTGAATTATGAGTAAATTTGTGCCTGTTAAATCATTTTTTTATGAAAAAACATATCTTCTTCTTCATTATAATTATATTTTTCTCCGGTATTCAACTATTTGCACAAACTCCTTCGTGGATGTGGGCTAAAAGCGCAGGCGGCATACAGGACGACGAAGGCAATGCCATTACTGCCGATGCGGCAGGTAATATTTATGCTGCAGGATATTTTACAAGTCCGGCTATTACTTTTGGGAATGTTACACTTACAAATTCCGATTCTGCAGGAAATACTTTGAATGCTTATATTGTAAAATACAGCCCACTGGGAAATGTAATTTGGGCAAGGACAATAAATAACAACGGTTCAGGCTATGCCAATGGGATTACTACTGATTCGCACAGTAATGTTTATGTTACGGGCGGATATTATAGCGACACTTTATATTTCGGGGTAAGTACGCTTATTGATTTCGGAGGCGATGATGTGTTTGTTGCAAAGTTCGATTCATCGGGAAATGCATTATGGGCGCAAGGTGCAGGTGGTTCGGCTGCCGATTATGGGAATAGTGTTGCCACCGATACTTCAGGAAATATATTCATAACCGGAACTTATACAAGTTCAATAATTACTTTTGACACTATTACAATCAGGAACAACGGAAGCGGATGCAGCGCCGACGATATATTCACTGCAAAATATTCCCCGGC